>NZ_JBEOVL010000008.1:0-237827 GCF_040295485.1 Streptomyces sp. NPDC002793
CGAGCCGCTGGCGATGACCAACCAGATCCGCCCCACCGACAAGGCGGACCCCTGGCTGGCGACGGACTGGGCCTGGGAGTCCAGGCCGGGCGCGCCCCCTCGTCCTCGGGGTGGGGCCGGGTTCAGCAGCTCAGGTTCGAGCCGGGTGTGGTGCCGAGGATCTGGGTGAACGCCTTGTACTTGTCGATGCGGCTTTGGACCTGGGCGGGGTTACCGCCGTTGCACTCGATGCTGCCGTTGATCGACCGGATGGTCTCGCCGAAGCCGGCGCCGTTGACCATGGCGTTGTGGGGCGTCATCGTGCCGGGGCCCGACTGGGTGTTCCAGTACCAGAGGCCGGTCTTCCAGGCCACGGACGCGTTCTGCTCCACCTGCCAGGGGTTGCCGAGCAGGTCGATGCCGAGGGCGTCACCGGCGGCCTTGTAGTTGAAGTTCCAGCTGAGCTGGATCGGGCCCCGGCCGTAGTAGGCCGCCTGCCCGGCCGGGCAGCCGTAGGGCTGGCTGGTGTCGCAGTAGTGCGGGTAGTTCGCGGTGTTCTGCTCCACGATGTGCACCAGGCCACCGGTCTCGTGGCTGACGTTGGCGAGGAACGCCGCCGCCTCCTGCTTCTTCACCGTGTCGCTGCCGGTGTTGGCGAAGCCGGGGTAGGCGCTCAGGGCCGAGGTGAGGCCGCTGTAGGTGTAGAAGGAGTTCCGGTTCGGGAACATCTGGTTGAACTGGGACTCGCTGACGAGGAAGCCCGAAGGGTCCGGCTCCCCCGGGTCCGTGTCGCCGCCGGTTCCGCAGCTGCCCTGGTCGGCCCAGACGTCGGCGGTGCCGGGGCGTTCGTTCTGGGTCCACCACTTCGCCGACCAGTTGTGGCCGCCGTACGAGGCGGAGCCGCCGCCCCAGTAGACGGCGGAGGCGCTCCAGGCCGGGGCGCAGGCCGCGGCCGACGCCGTGGAGGCGGGGAGGATGACGAGCGTAGCGATGACCGCGCCCAGCGCGGCGATCAGGCTCATGACACGTTTGGCCACGTGATCACTCCTTCGGCGCGGCGCCCGCGCGAGCGGGCGCCACCATGGGGGGGTTACGGCCACTCAAGCGTCGATGGTCTGGACCTGTCAAGGTCTAGACCAAAACTCGACCGCCGCGATCCAGACAAACTCCGCGTCCGCACAGGCGTGTTGGAGACAGGGCGTAGGTCACGGGAAGGAACCCCGGCAAACGAGGCGGCCGGACCCTCCAGGTGGAAGGTCCGGCCGCCGTCGTACAGGTCCTACAGGTCCTACAGGAAGGAGTTGATCTCGATCGTCTCGGTACGGCCGGGGCCGACACCGATCGCGGAGATCGGGGCGCCGGACATCTCCTCCAGCGCCTTCACGTACGCCTGCGCGTTCTTCGGCAGGTCACCGAAGGTCTTGGCCTTCGTGATGTCCTCGGACCAGCCCGGCAGCATCTCGTAGACGGGCTTCGCGTGGTGGAAGTCGGTCTGGCTGTACGGGAGCTCCTCGACGCGCTTGCCGTCGATCTCGTACGCCACGCACACCGGGATCTGCTCCCAGCCGGTCAGCACGTCCAGCTTGGTGAGGAAGAAGTCGGTGAGCCCGTTGACCCGGGTCGCGTACCGCGCGATCGGGGCGTCGAACCAGCCGCAGCGACGGTCACGGCCGGTGGTGACACCGCGTTCGCCGCCGATCCGGCGCAGCGCCTCGCCGTCCTCGTCGAGAAGTTCCGTCGGGAAGGGTCCGGCACCGACGCGGGTGGTGTAGGCCTTGAGGATGCCGATGACCCGGCTGATCTTCGTCGGGCCCACACCGGATCCGGTGCAGGCGCCGCCCGCGGTCGGGTTCGACGAGGTGACGAAGGGGTACGTGCCGTGGTCGACGTCCAGCAGGGTTCCCTGGCCGCCCTCGAAGAGGACGACCTTGCCCTCGTCGATGGCGTCGTTGAGGATCAGCGTCGTGTCGGCGACGTACGGCTTGATCTGCTCCGCGTACTGGAGCATCTCCTCGACGATCTTGCCGGCCTCGATCGCGCGCCGGTTGAAGACCTTGGCCAGGAGCTGGTTCTTCTGCTCCAGCGCCGCTTCGACCTTCTGCTCCAGGATCGACTCGTCGTAGAGGTCCTGGACGCGGATGCCCACCCGGTTGATCTTGTCGGCGTAGGTCGGGCCGATACCGCGCCCGGTGGTGCCGATCTTCCGCTTGCCGAGGAAGCGTTCCGTCACCTTGTCGACGGTGACGTTGTACGGAGTGATCAAATGAGCGTTGCCACTGATCAGGAGCTTGGACGTGTCGACGCCCCGCTCGTTCAGACCGCTCAGCTCGGAGAGCAGGACCGCCGGGTCGACGACGACACCGTTACCGATGACCGGGGTACACCCCGGCGACAGGATTCCGGAGGGGAGGAGATGCAGTGCGTACTTCTGGTCGCCGACGACGACCGTGTGGCCGGCATTGTTGCCGCCCTGGTAACGCACCACATAGTCAACGGATCCACCGAGGAGGTCGGTGGCCTTCCCCTTGCCCTCGTCACCCCACTGAGCACCGAGCAGCACAAGTGCGGGCACAGGCGTACACCCCTTCCGGGCGGGGCATGTCCAAGGTCAGGGGGCGTACGTAAAGGTCGTACCTGCCGCACGACGATGTACGGCAAAGCCTGAGCCGTCGAACCGGGTGCCCCGGAATAGACGAAGCCCCTGGCGCAATAGCGCAAGGGGCTCTTGCACCAAGATGCTACCCGAGGAAGGACCGAGGTGTCGGCTGCAGAGCCCCCCGGCGACGGCGACCATCAGCTACTCGTGCTCATCGACCCCCTTGCCCGCCGCTACGACGGCGAGTCCGTGCGCATCGCGAAGGACGTGCTGAGCGCCGGCGCGCACACCAAGATCTGCTTCGCGGACGGCCCCGACGACTTCGCCAAGGCCCTGTCCCGGCGCGGCTCCAGGCGTCCGGTCGTCGTCGGCGACGACCACGCGCTGCTGCGCGCCGTGTCCCAGCTCCACCGGGAGCGCGAGCTCTCCGACAGCGCCCTCTCCCTGATCCCGGTCGGCGCGGCACAGACGCTGGAACTCAGCTACGCGCTCGGCGTGCCCCGGAGCACGGTCGCGGCGGCACGCACGGCGCTCGACGGGGTGGTGCGCCGGCTGGACCTCCTGGTCGACGACAGCGACGGGGTCGTCCTCGGCGGGCTGAGCATCCCGGCGGCCAGGCGCGCACCCGGCCCGCCGCACACCGTCTGGGACGCCTGCCGCACCCTGGTGGCCTCGCTGGTCCGCCCCGCCCCGCCCTCGCCGTCGGGGCCCTCCCGTACCCACCGGCTGCGGGTGGAGGCGGACGGGGTCCTGCTGAACGACCTGGACCGACCCGTCCTCGACGTCTCGGTGACCGCCCAGGGCGGCGGCGGACTGGCCGACGTGGTGATCCACACGGTCTCCGGCGAGACCCTCACGGCGGAGGCCAAGGCCGTCACGGCCTCCGGGCCGGACTTCCGCTACCGCGCGGACATACGGACCGCGGGCCCCGTCAGGACCCGCACATGGACCGTACGAGCGGGTGCCTGGGGGCTGGTGCTCCCCACGGCGTCCGCCTGAGACCCGGCCCGAAGGGCCTCACCCGGACGTCCCGCGGCTCTCGCGCCACCGCTCCAGGACGCCCACCAGCTCCTTCTGCATGAACGCGAAGAACTCCGCCGTCTCCGCGAGGCGCGCGCCCGCCGGGGTGTCCTCACCGAGGGAGCGCGCGCCGTCCCGCAGCGTGCGCTCCCAGCGCGTGAGCACCTGGTTGCGGTCGGCGAAGGTGGCGTACCACATCTCCTCGTGGAGGCGGTAGCGGTCACGGCGTGAGCCGGGGTCCCGCTCGCGGCCGACCATGCTGACCTGGGTGAGATAGCTGATCGCCCCCGACACGGCAGCGGGGCTGATCCGCAGCTGCCTGCCGAGGTCCGCCGAGGTCATGGAGGCGTCGTCGTCCGCGAGGAGTGCCGCGAAGACCCGCGAGGCCATCCGCTGCATCCCCGCCTCCGTCATCTCGGCCGCGAAACGTTCGACGAAGCGTGCGACCGCGTCCTCGTCACGCCCGGCTCCGGCACCACCGCCCGTCGCCCCGGGTCCTCCGGTCCCGTTCGTGGTCATGGCCTCAGCCGCCTCCTCTGCTCCGATCATGACCCAACTTTATACACTTCCTTAACTTCACAATTTTGTGAAATCCGCGTACGTTCAGAAACATGACGAAGGCAATCACCGTGTCCGGACTGCACAAGGCGTTCGGACGGACACAGGCGCTGAACGGCCTCGACCTCACCGTCGAAACGGGCGAGGTCCATGGCTTCCTCGGGCCCAACGGCGCCGGGAAGTCCACCACCATCCGGATCCTGCTGGGGCTGCTGCGCGCCGATTCGGGCGCGGCCCGGCTGCTCGGGAAGGATCCGTGGCACGACGCCGTCGAGCTGCACAGGCGCCTGGCCTATGTGCCGGGCGATGTGGAGCTGTGGCCGGGGCTCACCGGCGGCGAGGCCATCGATCTGCTCTCCCGGCTGCGCGGCGGGGCCGACAAGCGACGCCGTGACGAGCTGATCGAGCGATTCGACCTCGATCCGACCAAGAAGGGGCGGGCCTACTCCAAGGGCAACCGCCAGAAGGTCGCGATCGTCGCCGCACTCGCCTCCGACGCGGAACTGCTGCTCCTCGACGAACCGACCGCAGGGCTCGACCCCCTGATGGAGGTCGTCTTCCAGGACGTGATCCTGCAGGCGAAGACCGCGGGGAAGACGGTGCTGCTCTCCAGCCACATCCTGGCCCAGGTGGAGAAGCTCGCCGACCGCGTCAGCATCATCCGGCTCGGCCGGATCGTGCAGTCCGGGTCGCTGGGCGAGATGCGCCATCTGACGCGTACGACCATCGAGGCGGAGACCGCCCGCCCGGCCACCGGCCTCGACGGGCTGCCCGGGGTGCACTCCGTGGAGGTCACCGAGGACGGCGCCGGAGGCCGGGTGAGGTTCGACGTGGACGGTGCCCACCTCGACGGCGCCGTGAGCAGGCTGGCCGAATGCGGCGTACGCAGCCTGATCAGCCACCCTCCGACCCTCGAGGAGCTCATGCTGCGCCACTACGGCGACGAGCTCGCGGTGGGCGGCCGGGCCCGCGGAGGCCGGCGATGACCGCCGCCACCACGACCCGGGTCCCCGCACGGTCCCTCACGCACCGTGGTGGCCCTCTGGCCGGAACCCGCGCCCTGATCGGTTTCGCCCTGCGCCGTGACCGGGTGCGGCTGCCCGTCTGGATCCTCGCCCTGTTCCTCTCCACGGTCTCCACGGCGGGCAGCTACAGGACCCTGTACGCCGATCCGGCGGACCGCGCCGCAACCGCCTCCACCATGGCGAGCCCCGCCGGACTCGCCATGACCGGCCCCGAGCGCTATCTCGACGACTACGGCTTCGGCTCGATGACGGGCCACCAGCTGCTCGGCTTCACCGCCGTACTGGTCGGCCTCATGAGCGTCCTGGTCGTCACCCGGCACACCCGCGACGAGGAGGAGACCAACCGCGCCGAACTGGTCCGCTCCACCGTCGTCGGCCGGCACGCCCACCTGGCCGCCGCCCTGTCCGTCGCGGCGCTCGCCAACCTCGCCCTCGCACTGCTGCTGGCCATCGGCCTCGGCTCGATGGGCCTCGACGACCACGGCGGCGGCTCGCTGCTCTACGGGCTCTCGCACGCGGCCGTTGGCCTCGTCTTCGCGGGCGTCGCGGCGGTCACCGCGCAGATCACCGCACACACCCGGGGCGCCTCCGGGACGGCCATGGCCGTCATCGGCGTCGCCTACGTCCTGCGGGCCGCCGGCGACGCCGGCGGCAGCGACGCGCTGTCCTGGCTCTCCCCGATCGGCTGGGTCCAGCGCACCTACGTCTACGTCGACGACCGCTGGTGGCCGCTGCTGCTCTGCCTCGCCCTCACCGTGCTCACCGCAGGGGCCGGATTCGTCCTGTCCACCCGGCGGGACGTGGGCGCCGGGCTGCGCGCCGCCCGGCTCGGCCGCCCGTCCGCCTCCGCGTCCCTGACCCGGCCACTGGGCTTCGCCCTGCGGCTGCACCGGTCCACGCTGGCCGGCTTCGGCGCGGGTCTCTTCCTGATGGGCGCGATGTACGGATCGATCCTCGGCGACGCGGACGCCATGCTGAAGGACATCGAACCGCTCCAGGAGGCACTCCACGCCACCGGCGGAACGACGACGGCCGAGTCGTTCGCGTCGATGGTCATGGTGGTCCTCGCCGTCGTCGCCGCCGTGTACGTGGTGATGGCCGCCCTGCGCCCGAGGTCCGAGGAGAGCGTGGGCCGGGTGGAGGCGCTGCTCGCGACCGGCCTGTCCCGCGCCCGATGGGCGGGCAGCCACCTCGCCGTCGCGCTGGCGGGCGGCACGCTCCTGCTGCTGGTCGCCGGACTCGGCATGGGCGTCGCGGGTGCGGCGTCCACCGGCGACCCGGGTCTGGTCCTGAAGCTGGTGGGGGCCTCACTGGCGTACGCGCCGGCGCTGTGGGTCACCGTCGGAGTCGCGGCCGTCCTCTTCGGCCACCTGCCCCGCGCGGCTTCGGCGGCCTGGGCCGTACCCGTGTACGCGTTCGTGGTCGGCTACCTGGGCGAGCTGCTGCGGTTCCCGCGCTGGACGAACACCGTGTCCCCGTTCGGCCACGTGCCGCGGCTGCCGGCGGCGGAGATGGAGTGGACACCGATGGTGGTCCTGACCGTGGTCGCCACCGCACTGATCCTGTTCGGCCTGGAAGGCTTCCGACGCCGGGACCTGCGGACCACGTAGGAACCGGCCGCGCTGCGTCGGCGTCCTGACACGCATGGACCAGAGGGACGCGGCAAGGTACGGCGGATGCGGGGCCTCAGCACTCGGGGCGGCCGCCGCCCTGTACGTCTGGGGGTCTTCCCGGCGTACCCACCGGCACATGGGCGGGGGCTTCGAGGGCGAGGGCACGGACATCTCCGTCCTCTGGACGGAGCTGCCCCTCGTCCTGCTCGCCGGGGCCCTGATCCCCCCGGCGGCATGGCTGCTGACCCTGCGTCTGCTGCGGGGGCGCACTCCCCTGCGCACCCGCGCCCTGGTCGCGGCGGTCTGCACCACGGGCGTCCTCGCGGTATCCGTCTGGGGCCTGTACACCTGGGCGAACCCGCACAACCCGTACCACGAGAGGCTCTTCGGCACCGTCGCCTCAGATCTCGACCTCTAGCCCTCGCAGTCCCCGGATCACGTACCCCGGATTCCACTCCGGCTCCGCCGTCACCCGCATACCGGGCGCCTTGCGCAGCAGTTCCCCGAAGGAGGCGCGCAGTTCGAGGCGCGCCAGCGGGGCACCCAGGCAGTAGTGGATGCCCGCGCCGAAGGAGATGTGCGGGTTGTCCTGCCGGGACAGGTCCAGCGTCTCCGCGTCGGCGAAGCGTTCCGGGTCCCGGTTGGCGGACGCGAAGAGCAGCGCGACCTGTGAACCGCGCGGGATGACGGTGCCGTCGATCTCGATGTCGTCCAGTACCCACCGCGCGAACATGGGCACCGGGGTGTCGTAGCGCAGGAGTTCCTCCACCGCGGTCGGCAGCAGGCTGTGGTCACCGCGCAGCGCGGCCAGCTGCTCCGGGTGCCGGAAGAGCATCCACCAGCCGTTGACGGTGGCGTTGACGGTCGCCTCGTGACCTGCGTTGAGGAGCAGTACGCAGGTGGAGACGATCTCCTGCTCGGTCAGCCGGTCCTCGTCGTCGTGCGCCGCGATGAGCCCGGAGATCAGGTCCGGCCCCGGATCCGCGCGCCGCGCGCCGATCAGTTCACGCAGATAACCGGAGAACTCGACCGACGCCCGCACGGCGGCCCGTGCGGTCTCCTCCGGCGGGTTCAGCTCGAACATTCCGCAGATCGCCGCCGACCACGGCCGCAGCAGCCCCCGGTCGGCCTCCGGAACACCCAGCATCTCGGCGATGACGGCCACCGGCAGCGGCTCGGCCACCGCGCTCAGCAGATCACCGCCGCCGGCCTCGACGAAGCCGTCGACGAGACCGGCGGCCAGCCGCTCCACGGTCGGGGCGAGCGCCTCGACCCTGCGCGGTGTGAACGCCTGGGCGACCATCCGCCGGATCCGGGTGTGGTCGGGGGCCTCCAGATCGAGGATCCCGTGCCCGTTGAGCGTGTGGAACGGTTCATGGGCGGCGGGTGGGACGGTGACGCCGAACTCCTCGTGGCTGAAGCGGTGCAGATAGGTCCGCCCCAGCCGCCGGTCACGCAGCAGCCCGGACACATCGGAGTGGTGCGGGACGAGCCACTGCCGCGTCGGCTCGAAGTAGTGCGCCCGGCCGGTGGCGCGCAGGGCGGCGTAGGCGGGGTACGGGTCGGCGACGAACGCGGGGGACCATGGGTCGAAGGACACGTGCATGAGCCGACGCTATCCGGGCGTGACCAGCCTCGCCTCGTACGCGAACACGGCGGCCTGGGTCCGGTCCCGGAGCCCCAGCTTCACCAGGACACGGCTGACGTGGGTCTTGATCGTCGACTCGGCGACCACGAGGTGCGAGGCGATCTCCAGGTTCGAGAGCCCCTGGGCGATCAGCACGAGCACCTCCGTCTCCCGCTCGGTGAGATCACCGATCCGCGCCATGGCGGGCGGCCGCGGTGCGTCGGCGATCTTCGAGAACTCGGTGATCAGCCGCCGGGTCACCGTCGGGGCGAGCAACGCCTCGCCGGACGCCACCACCCGCACGCCCTCGGCGAGCTGCCGGGCCGAGGCGTCCTTCAGCAGGAAGCCCGAGGCACCGGCCCGCAGGGCCTGGTACACGTACTCGTCGAGATCGAACGTGGTCAGGACGAGCACCTTGGCGTCCGCGTCGGCGGCGACGATCTCGCGGGTCGCCTCGATGCCGTTGAGCTCCGGCATGCGGATGTCCATCAGCACCACGTCGGGCCGCAGTGCGGCGACCTGGGACACGGCCTGCCGTCCGTCGACGGCCTCGCCGACCACCTCGATGCCGGGCATCGCGTTGAGCAGCACGGAGAAACCCTCGCGGACCATCATCTGGTCGTCGACGATCAGGACCCGGATGGGGGTGTCGTTCACGCTCCCTCACCCTCCTCCACGCTGTCCCGCAGCACCGGCACGGGGAGGAACACGGCGACCTCGTACCCTCCGTCGTCGGTGGCCCCCGCCGTCATCTCACCGTTCAGCATCGCGACCCGCTCCCGCATCCCCGTGATCCCGTGCCCTGCGCCCGGTGACGGCTTGACCAGCCCACGGGCCGGCCCGTTGACCACGCGCACCCCGAGCCCGCCGAGCACATAGCCGATCTCCACCTTGGCGGTGGCCCCCGGCGCGTGCCGGAGCGTGTTGCTCAGCGCTTCCTGGACGATCCGGTAGGCCGAGAGCTCGACGCCCTGCGGAAGCTCGCGGACCGCACCGGTGACGGTCTTCTCCGTCTCCAGCCCCGTCTCCCGGACGTTGTCCAGCAGCCGGTCGAGCTCGGCGAGGGTGGGCTGCGGGGCGTCCGGTGCCTCGTAGTCCTCCGCCCGTACGACGCCGAGGACGCGGCGCAGCTCGGTGAGCGCCGCCACGGCGTTCTCCCGGATGGTCACGAAGGCCTGCTCCAGCTCGGGCGGCGGATTCTCCACCCGGTACGGGGCCGCCTCGGCCTGGATCGCCACGACGGACATGTGGTGGGCGACGACGTCGTGCAGCTCACGGGCGATGGTGGTGCGCTCCTCCAGGAGCGTGCGGCGGTCGCGTTCCACGGCGGTGACGGTGCGCTGCACGGTGACCTCCCGCTCGGCCTCACGGCGTACCTGCACGATGGAGACGAGGAGCAGGGCGAACGCGGAGGCGACCACCATAGGCGCGGTGTTGGAGAATCCGGGCCCCACATTCCCCATGAAGCTCCCGAGGAACAGGGTGATCACCCACATCCAGGCGGCGGTACGGGGCCGCGTCCTGGCCGCGACCACGATCAGCACACCCAGGTGGCAGGCGAAGGCGCTCGGCTCCCAGGGCCAGTCGCCGTTGCCCAGGACCGCCACCATGGGGGTCGACGCGATCGACACCCAGAACGCGAGGACGGGACGGACCAGCGTCATCAGGAGCGTGGCGGCCGGCAGGAACCCGGTGACGAGCGTCGTGATCCCGAACGGGGAGTAGGTGTTCGCCGTGAAGACGCCTTCCATCAGCGAGATCAGCGCGACCAGGCCCACCACCGCGTGCGGGAACCAGACGACGACCTTGTGGAAGGACTTCGGGAGGCGCCGGATCACAGGCCCGTCCGTGCCCATCGGGCCCAGCGGGCGGTAGTCGAAGACGTTATGGAGGAGGTCCTGCCGCAGGGTGTGTATCGCTCCTGTGGCGGCCCGGCGCTCAGGGCTCTGGGTCTTGGTCTCGGTCACGCTTCCACGGTAGGTGGCGCCCCCGCCCCCGGTCGTCAGCAGTGATGCGGATCCTTCACCGTCCGTCGCAAGTACTACCAAGCCAGCTGAGCGATCTCCTCGGCCACCACGGCGCAGGCGTCGGCCGACGGATCGATCAGCGGGAAGTGCCCGACCCCGTCCAGCAGGGTCAGTCCCACCATCTCCCCCGCCTTGGCCGCCGCGTCCACGAACGCCTCCGTGACGGCCTGCGGCACGGTGAGGTCGTCCACCCCCTGGACGACGGCTGTCGCTATCCCGGTCGGCAGCAGCAGGGCCGGATCGACGTGAGCGGCCCGCGCCTCGAAGGCGTCATCCCCGCCGAGGAGTTGGTGCAGCGCGCCCGAGCAGACATCCAGCTCCACCGCGCTCGCGAAGTCCCCGATGGGTGCCAGCGCGACGACCCCGCGCAGCGGCGGCGCGGCGGGCAGCCGCCACGGCGACCCCTCCGGGAGCACGTGCCGGGCGGCCGCCCACAGGGCGAGCTGCCCACCCGCGGAGTGCCCGGTGACCACGGTCTTGCGGAGATCGGCGTCCGGCAGTTCCCGGGCCGCCAACGCCGGCAGGGCGTCCATCGCGGCGGCCACGTCGTCGAAGGTCTCGGGCCAGCGACCGGCGACCGGGGCCGCCGCGTCCTGCTGCGGTGCCTCGCCGCCACGCCGGTACTCGACACTGGCCACCGCGTAGCCGCGGCGCGCGAGGAAGTCCGCGAACGGCGATACGTGCTGCCGGTCGTAGGGCGCCCGCCAGGCCCCGCCGTGCAGCACCACCACGAGCGGCGCACCGGTCCGGCCGTCGCGCGGGGCGAAGAAGTCGATCACCTGGTCCGGGTGGCTCCCATAGGCCCCGGATCCGTCGGGGGCGACCACCGGATGTGCGAACGCCGACTCGGTCTCGGCGGCGTCGCGTTCACGCGCGGAAGAATCCGACATGCTGCTCCAACCGTCCTGGGCCCGTGCCCAACTGGACTGACCTGCGGGGACGGTACCAGTACGACGGACCGCCGCCGTACGGGCCCGGAGTGTGGCCCCGTACGGCATCTGACACACCGTCCGGCCGTCAGCCGGCCAGCACCTCGGCGAGGATCCGCGCCGCCCGTTCGGCGTCGGCGAATCCGACGTACAGCGGGGTGAAACCGAAGCGCAGGACGTCCGGCCGGCGCAGATCGCCGACCACGCCGCGCTCGATGAGCGCGCGCATCACCGGTTCCGTCTCCCGCGCGTTCACGCACCGCAGCGAGACCTGGCTGCCGCGCTCCGTGTGCCCGGACGGGGTGACGGACACGACCCGGCCCTCGGGCACGTAGGCGGTGACGCACTCCAGGAAGAAGTCCGTCAGCGCCAGCGACTTGGCCCGTACGGCGTCCACCGCCACGCCGTCCCACACGTCCAGTGCCGCCTCCAGGGCCAGCATGGACAGGATGTCCGGCGTGCCGACCCGGCCCCGTACGGAACCCTCCGCGGGGGCGTATCCGGGAGTCATCGCGAACGGGTCGGCGTGCGAGGTCCACCCGGGCAGGGGCGAGTCGAAGGCCTCCTGGTGCCGCTCGGCGACGTACAGGTACGCCGGCGCACCGGGTCCGCCGTTGAGGTACTTGTACGTGCAGCCGACGGCCAGGTCGACGCCGTGCGTGTCGAGGCCCACGGGCAGGGCGCCCGCACTGTGGCACAGGTCCCAGACGGCGAGGGCGCCCGCCCCGTGGGCGGCGGCGGTGAGGCCGGGCAGGTCGTGCAGCCGGCCCGTGCGGTAGTCGACGTGATTCAGGAGGACGGCTGCCGTGCGCGGTCCGAGAGCGGCCGGCACGTCGGACGGGGCGACCGGGACGACGCGGTGGCCCGTCATGCGGGCCGCCGACCCGGCGATGTACCCGTCCGTCGGGAAGGTCGTCGCGTCGACGAGGATCTCGTCCCGCCCCTCACCCGCGAGCCGGGCCGCCGCGACGACCGCCTTGAAGACGTTCACGCTGGTGGAGTCGCCCACCACGATCTGTCCGGCGGCCGCTCCGACCAGCGGGGCGATCCGGTCACCGATCCGCTCGGGCGCCGTCCACCAGCCGCTCTCCTCCCAGGAGCGGATGCGCAGCGCGCCCCACTCCCGTGTGATGACGTCCTGCATGCGCGCGGGAACGTGGCGGGGCAGCGCGCCCAGCGAGTTCCCGTCGAGGTAGACGGTGTCGTCGAGGACGAACAGCTCGCGCAGGGCGGCCAGTCCGTCGGCGGTGTCGAGCGCCTCGGCGCGCTCCTTGAAGTCAGACATGGCTACGCGCCGTCCACAGCTCGGGGAACACACTCTTGGTGGCCCGCTTCTCCAGCCAGGCGACCCCGGCCGATCCGCCGGTCCCGGTCTTCGACCCCATCGCCCGCCGGGTGGCGGTCAGGTGGTCGTTGCGCCAGCGCCACACCAGCTCGCCGACATCGGTCAGCACCTCGCCGAGCCGTACGAGCTCGTCGTTCTGGTCGGCGTTGGCGTAGATCTCCGCCCAGACCGCCTCGACGGCGGGGGACGGCTCGTACTTCTGCGACAGGTCCCGCCGCAGCACCGACTGCGGCACGGCGTACCCACGCCTGGCGAGCAGGGCGAGCGCCTCGTCGTACAGGCCCGGCTCGTGGAGCGCCTTCTCCAGCTCGGCGTGCACCCGGGGCGCGCCCCGGTGCGGTACGAGCATGGAGGCGGACTTGTCGCCCAGCAGGAACTCCATCCGGCGGTACATCGCCGACTGGAAGCCGGATCCCTCGCCGAGGGAGCCCCGGTAGGAGTTGAACTGGGCGGGGGTGAGGCCGGCCAGCGGCTTCCAGGAGGCGTTCAGCGCCTCCAGCTCCCGCAGCGACCGCTTCAGGGCGTCGCGGGCGGCCGGTACGCGGTCCTCGCGCAGGGCGTGCGCCGCCGTCTCCCACTCGTGGACGATGACCGTGAACCACAGCTCCATGACCTGGGTGGTGACCAGGAAGACCATCTCGCCGGGGTCGTCCGAGCGCAGGTGCTGGAGGTGGGTCAGGACATCGGCCTGGACGTAGTCCTCGTACGGAGTCGTTCCCGCGAAGTCCAGGTGCGGGTTGTCCGCACCGGTGGCTTCGGGGTCGGGGTGGTTCGTCGACATTTCTGTCTCCTCGACACGAGCTTCCGGGTAGCGGTCCGCCCCTTCCTCTGAGGTGGTGGAGCTCCGGTCCCCTGCCCGGCATCTTAACGGCCTCCACGCGACAGCGAGCGGGCTCCCGGCGTCCTGCGGGAGGTCGTCACGGCCTCCCGCAGGCGTCGCACGGCATGCGCCGGGCCCCGCAGGCGGCACCTGCGGGGCCCGGATCGAGCGGGCGGCTCAGCCCAGTGTGTCGGCCGCCGTCTGCGAGGAGTCCCGCAGGAAGTCCGAGCAGCGCTCGTACTCGTCCTGCTCGCCGATCGCCTGCGCGGCGCGCGCCAGGGCGTGCAGGGCCCGCAGGAAACCTCGGTTCGGTTCGTGCTCGAACGGGACGGGGCCGTGGCCCTTCCAGCCCGCACGGCGCAGGGCGTCGAGGCCGCGGTGGTAGCCGGTGCGCGCGTACGCGTACGACTCGATGACCCGGCCGCCCTCGTACGCCTCGTCGGCGAGCTGGGCCCAGGCCAGCGACGACTTGGGGTACTTGGCCGCGACGTCGGCGGGCGCCGCGCCTCCTGCGAGCAGCTCGCGCGGCTCCGGGTCGTCGGGCAGATGGGTCGGGGGAGGGCCCCCGAGCAGGTTCTCGTGGATGGACATGGCTCAAGTGTGCCTGGGGCGGGGGTCCGGCTCCAAGGGCGGGGCGGTGACGCCGCAGTGCGTCGAGCACTGCGGACGAGGCTCACGTCCGGGCTCCGGGGCCCTCCGCAGGGCCCACCAGGCGATCACCGAACCCGCCACCAGCAGCCCGGCGCACATCGGCATGGCCCGTCGGAACGTCGAGGCGAACTCGCCCGCGTCGCGGTAGGCCTCGGGCCCCATCCCCGCCAGCAGCGGGAGCGCGGCCACCGCCAGGAGCCCGGCGGCCCGCGCCGCCGCGTTGTTGATGCCGCTGGCGAGCCCGGCCCGCCCGGTGTCCACAGCGGCCAGGACGCTCGCCGTGAGGGGCGCCACGAGGGTGACCATGCCGAGGCCGAGCACCAGCACGGCGGGCAGGACGTCCACCGGGTAGGAGGCACCGGGGCCGACCCGCAGCATCAGGAGCATCCCGGCGGCCGCCAGCAGCGGGCCGACGGTGAGCGGGACGCGCGGCCCGATGCGCCGCCCGAGGTCACCGGCCGACGCGGAGAACAGCAGCATCAGCACCGTCGTGGGCAGGAGCGCGGTGCCCGCGCCCAGCGCCGAGTATCCGGCGACCACCTGGAGCTGGATCGCGGACAGGAAGAAGAACCCGCCGAGGGCCGCGTACACACAGAAGGTGACGATGTTGACGGCCGTGAACTGCCGGGAAGCGAAGATCGACGGAGGCACCATGGGGTCGGCCCGGCGCCGCTCCAGCCGTACGAAGGCCACCCCCAGCACCACACCGCAGGCCGCCGCGCCGATGACCACGACGGACGCGCCCTGCTCCTCCATCTCGATCAGCGCATACGTGACCAGGGCCAGCGCGAGCGCGGCCAGCACGGCACCCAGCACGTCGAAGCGCCCGTGGGCGTCCGGGTCCCGTGACTCCGGTACGTGGCGCAGGGCCACGGGTACGCAGACGGCGGCGAGCGGCACATTGAGCAGGAACACCCACCGCCAGCCGGGCCCGTCCACCAGCCACCCTCCGAGGAACGGCCCGACGGCGGCCCCGACTCCGCCCAGCCCGGACCAGAGCCCCACGGCGCGGGCCCGGTCGTCGGGGTGGAAGCTCGCCTGGATGATCGCCAGCGAACCGGGGGTGAGCAGCGCGCCGCCGATCCCCTGCAACGCCCGCGCCGCGACCAGCACCTCCGCGTCCGGCGCGATCCCGCACAGCAGCGAGGCCACGGCGAACCAGACCACCCCGAGCACGAACACCCGCCGCCGCCCGAAGCGGTCGCCGAGGGCACCGCCGAGCAGGATGAGCCCCGCCAGGGTGAGCATGTAGGCGTTCACGGTCCACTGCAGGGCGGCCATGTCGGTGCCGAGATCCCGGCCGATGCGGGGCAGGGCCACATTGATCACGGTGGAGTCGAGCAGGGCCATGCTGGACCCGAGCACGGTGGTCAGCACGACCCATCGCCCCACGGGCGAGGCAACCCGGATCCCGCCCTCGTCCGCGCCGCCCGCACGGTCCACGTCAGTCATATCAACAGCATCGCCGCGCCCCGACCGGGCGGCCATTCCTGGCCTCCCCGGCCCCACACCCAGCCCCTCCGGCGTTTGAGGAGCGGGGTCCGGGGCGGAGCCCCGGTTCGGGAAGGGGAGGGCAGGGGAAGAGCCCCGCGTAGCGGACACGCCACGGGCCCGGCCCCGAAGGGAGACCGGGCCCGCCGTACGAACCGTGCCTACTTCAGCTTGGTCCCCGAGGACCGCAGGTTGGCACACGCCTCGGTGACCCGCTTGGCCATGCCGCCCTCGGCTGACTTGCCCCAGCTGCGCGGGTCGTAGACCTTCTTGTTGCCGACCTCGCCGTCGACCTTCAGCACACCGTCGTAGTTGCGGAACACGTGGTCCACGATCGGGCGGGTGAAGGCGTACTGCGTGTCGGTGTCGAGGTTCATCTTCACGACGCCGTTCTCCAGCGCGGTGGCGATCTCCTCGGCCGTCGAGCCCGAACCGCCGTGGAAGACGAAGTCGAACGGCTGGCTGCCGGCGGACTTGCCGTACTTGGCCGCGACACCCTGCTGGAGGTCCTTGAGGAGCTCCGGACGCAGGACGACGTTGCCCGGCTTGTACACGCCGTGGACGTTGCCGAAGGACGCGGCCAGCAGGTAGCGGCCCTTCTCGCCCAGGCCGAGCGCCTCGGCCGTACGCAGCGCGTCGTCGACGGTCGTGTACAGCTCGTCGTTGATCTCGTGCGTGACGCCGTCCTCCTCGCCACCGGTCGGCGTGATCTCGACCTCAAGGATGATCTTGGCGGCGGCGGCCTTGGCCAGCAGCTCCTGGCCGATGGCCAGGTTGTCGGCGAGGGTCTCAGCCGAGCCGTCCCACATGTGGGACTGGAACAGCGGGTTCAGACCCTTGGCGACGCGCTCCGCGGAGACGTCGAGCAGCGGACGCACATAACCGTCCAGCTTGTCCTTGGGGCAGTGGTCGGTGTGCAGCGCGACCGTGATGTCGTACTTGGCGGCGACGATGTGCGCGAACTCGGCCAGGGCCACGGCGCCCGTCACCATGTCCTTGTTGTACTGGCCGCCCAGGAATTCGGCACCACCGGTGGAGATCTGGACGATGCCGTCGCTCTCCGCCTCCGCGAAGCCGCGCAGTGCAGCGTGCAGGGTCTGGGTCGACGTCACATTGATGGCCGGGTAGGCGAACTTGCCTGCCTTCGCCCGGTCGAGCATCTCGGCGTAGACCTCGGGGGTTGCGATGGGCATCTGTCCGCTCCTTGGGATGTGCGGGTGTGCAGGCTTGGTCCCTGACCTGGGGGCGACGTCATCGTCGCCCTCATCTTCCCAGACTCTCGCCTCGGCTCCACGCTGCCCGTCGAGTTGCGCTCTCCGTTTCACGTGAAACGGAGAGCGCCCCGAGGAAGCCCCAGGTCAGCCCAGGTCGAGGTCCGCCACCGAGTAGACGTGGACATAGGGCAGACCGGCCTCGGCGATCGCCGGAGCGGCGCCGCGCTCGACGATCACGGCGACGGCCACGACCTCGCCACCCGCCTCCCGCACCGCTTCGACGGCGGTCAGCGGCGAACCCCCCGTCGTCGAGGTGTCCTCGACGACGAGGCAGCGGCGGCCCTTGACGTCCGTGCCCTCGATGCGGCGCTGCATCCCGTGGGCCTTCTGCGCCTTGCGCACGACGAACGCGTCCAGGCTCTTCCCGCGCGCCGCCGAGGCATGCAGCATCGAGGTGGCCACCGGGTCGGCACCCAGGGTCAGACCGCCGACGCAGTCGTAGTCCAGCTCGGCGGTGGTGTCGAGCATGACCTGGCCGACCAGCGGCGCGGCCTTGCCGTCCAGCGTGATCCGGCGCAGGTCGATGTACCAGTCGGCTTCCAGCCCCGAGGAGAGGGTCACCTTGCCGTGCACCACGGCCTTGTCCTTGATCTGCTGGAGCAGCTCAGCGCGTACGTCAGTCATGTCAACGAGGGTAAGCGCTGCTGCGGAGGCTCAGAGCCGCACCCAGCTCCACGTCGACGTGATCTCCAGGGGCTCGATCGGGGTGACCAGCTGGGGGGTCGTGTTCAGCCCGTTCGGCGGCCCGGACTGCGGTTCGACGCAGACCGCCTCCGCCTGCTGGTCGTAGATCACCACCCACTCGTCCCGGCTCCTGACCGTCAGCTCCAGCTGCTCGGGCCAGGTGAGCTTCACGTCGACGCCGTCGGGCATCCCGAAGCAGTCGTCCCACGGACCGGGCCGGGGATCGATTCGCCGGCCGGTCGGCAGGTGGTTGTCGCCGCGCTCCTCCTGCCAGGCCGCGTCGAACGCGATCCGCACGTCCTGGCCGCCGAGGTTCCGGAGGAACCAGGGGTGCCACCCGGCCTGCGCGGGGAACGAATCCCCGGACGCCTCGATGCCGAGACTCAGCGTCAGCGACTCCTCGGTCAGCTCGAAGGACTGTGTGACCCGGCCCTCGTACGGCCATGGGTCGGCCAGGTCGTAGAAGAAGGCCACCTCGGCCTCGTCCTGCCGGGCAAGCTTCCAGGCGGTGTCGCGGCCGGTGCCGTGGATGGCGTGCGGCGGGGAGTTCAAGGGCAACTGGTGCGGCTCGCCGCCGTTGCGGAACAGGCCGTTCTCGGTACGGCCGCACCACGGCACCATGGGGAAGCAGCCGTACCGCTCGCCCTGGCGCAGCAGTTCGGTTCCCCCGATCCGCAGGCTGCTGATCCGGCAGCCATGAACGGGGTCAACGGTCAATTCGACGTCGCCGGCCGTCAGCCGGGCGTTCTTCACAACTCTGCTCACCCTCCGACACTACTGGCGCGGGGCGGCTCTTCACGGCCTTCTGCGCCGCAGGGCCCTGCCCAGCACCACGGCCGAGGCGATCGCCAGGGCGGCTGCCGGGGCAGCCCAGCGCAGCGTGATGCCCGCAGCACCCGCCTCGGGCGACGGCACGGGGGCGTAACGGCCGCGCGGCGGGGCGTGGTCGACCTCCTCCGTGCTACGGCCGATCATGGTGCGACGGGCGTGCGCGGCCTCGGCGGGCGGCTCGTCCGGCACGGTGAATTCCAGCTCCTCCGCCGACGGGTCGAGCGACGGCGGCGGCACCGGCGAGTCGAACACGGCCCCCTTCTCACCGGACGGCGGCTCGGCGGACGGCGGCTCCTCGGGCGACGGCTCCCCGGACGGCGACTCCGCGGACGCATCCGGCGCGGGCGCCGGTGCCTCGGTCGGCTCGGACTGTTCCGACGCATGCTCCGGCTTCGGCTCACCGTCCCGCTCCGCCAGGGACTCCGTCACCAGCTGCTGCGTGAAGCGGTCCAGCAGCCGCCGCGCCGCAGCGAGTGCCGCGTCCGGGTCCAGGTCCACGATGCGGCCGTCACCGCTCGCCGTGCCGGTGAATCCGATCGTCGTCCCCCCGTCCGTCTCCGTGAGGACGACGGTCAGGTCCAGCTTCGCCGAGCCCGTGCCCCGGGCCTCCGCTCCCTCCCCGATCACGGAGAACGAGTCACTCCCGGAGTCACCCCCACCGGCCGGCCGGAGGGTCAGCGCACCGCGATACGTGATCGTGTGGCCGTCGGCCCGGAACTTCAGCCGGCCCGCCAGTGGGCCCGCCGACGCGTCGGCATCCCGCTGAAGTCCTGGCACACAGCGCGCGACACGGGCGGGATCACCCAGCGTCCGCCGCAGGGACGGGACCGGAACCGGAACGAACACCTCATGCTCCATACCGCCCGAGCCTACTCAGCCCCGGCCGTCCCGTCAGCGCTTCGGCACCCGGACACCGCAGGACCCGGGCCGGGCCACCGCGCTCAGGGTTCTTCCCGGTACCGCGGATGGACCAGGGTCGACGGCACCACCCCGTGCTGCCGTACCCGCTCCGCCGAGCTCCGGCCGGCCCGCAGCTCCCGCTCCCCCAGTGTCCGCAGGGCGGGCGCCCCCGGGGCGATGCCGAGCCGGCCCACCGTCTGCCGCGCGGCCAGCACGAATCCCCAGTCCCGTGGTGCCCCCGCCCCGCCCCTGGCCCGGTCCGGGCCCGCCGCGAAGCCCGAGAGGCGCCCGCCGACGCTGTACGGCAGGGGCTCCAGGCCGCCCGCCCGGACCGACGCCTCCACCGTCCAGAACGTCCTCGGTCTGCTGCTCGGCGGACCCGCGTGCACCACCAGCCGGCCTCCCGGGTCCAGCGCCCCGGCGACCAGCCCGTAGAACTCGGCGGCGTAGAGCTTCGTGCTCTCGGTGATCCCCGGGTCCGGTAGGTCCGAGATCACCACGTCGTAGCGGTCGCGCGTGGACCTCAGCCAGGTGAAGGCGTCCCCGGCGACCGTCGTCAGCCGGGGGTCCTCCAGCGCGTGCCCGTTCATCCCGGAGAGCGCCGGATCCGTACGGGCCAGCCGGGTGACGGCCGGATCCAGCTCGACCACCACGACGGACGCGACATCCGGATAGCGCAGCACCTCACGGGCGGCCAGCCCGTCTCCCCCGCCCAGGATGAGCACCCGTCGATGGGCCCCGTTCATCGCCGGGTGCACGAGTGCCTCGTGGTAGCGGTGCTCGTCCCGGGAGCTGACCCGGAGGCGGCCGTCCAGGTAGAGGTCGAGCGTGCCGCGCCCCGAACCGGTGAGGACGACCTCCTGCACCTCGGTCTGCCGGGCGACCCGCACCTCGTCGCCGTACACCGCGCGCCGCGCCGCCCGCTCGAATTCGTCCACCAGGGCGGAGGCCGTGGCCAGCAGGACGATCACCACGATGTTGACGACGATCAGCAGCCGTCGCGACCGCCGGCTCAGGTCGCGCCGGAACACCCACAGCACCAGTGCGCCGCCCGCCGCCGCGTTGACCGCGCCGGTGAACAGTGCCCCGGTCAACTGGCCCATCATCGGTAGCAGAACGAAGGGAAAGGCGAGCCCGCCGACCAGCGCCCCCACGTAGTCGGCTGCGAAGAGATCCGCTACGGCCCCGCCCGCGTCCTGCCGGTCGACCCGCTGGATCATCGTCATCAGCAGGGGAATCTCCGCTCCGATCAGGATCCCGATCGTGAGCGAGAAGCCGACCAGCGCGTAACGCGACTCCCCGAACCAGGCGAAGGACGCGTACAGGACGAGGGCCGAGGTGCCGCCCACGAGCGCCAGCGCGGCCTCGACCAGGCCGAATCCCACGGCGGCACAGCTGCGAAAACGTTTCGCGAGGAGCGACCCGATGCCCATCGCGAACACCATCACGGACAGCACGACGGAAGCCTGCGTGACCGAATCACCGATCAGGTACGAGGCCAGCGCGACCAGTTCGAGCTCGTACACCAGACCGCACGCCGCGCAGACGAAGACCACGGCCAGCACGAGGAACCGGCCGGTTCCCGGCCGTACGGACAGCGCCGTCGCTTCCGCACGCAGTGGTGTCCGCTGGTCGATCATGAAACGAACGCTACGTGACGAGGAGGTCGCAGCTTGTCACCCACACGGGTGCTAAACCGCAGCCGGCACCCGCGCCCCCACTCTCGTCCGGGTCACCACCAACTGCCCCTCCTGCGGGTACGCGTGCCAGGTACGCCAGCGCACCTGACCCTCCGTCCGCTGTGCCAGCATCGCGGTGAAGGCGTAGGGACTGCCGGGAAACGTCCCCGCCAGCCCATGCGGGTGATCGCTCACCAGCGCGAGCAGTTCCTGGGCGCGACCGGCGAACGAGCCCTCGGAGAGCGTCTCGACGCGCGCCGCGAATTCGTAGTCCCAGTCCCCGAGGCTCTTCGCGACACCCAGCGGCAGCGGTGTGCTGCTGCCCGGCAGACAGGCCACGGTCTCGGAGCACGTGCGCCCCTTCTCCTCCAGCAGGACCTGATGGGAGGCGCCGAGCAGCCTCAGCTGGACTTTCGCGCCCGCCAGTTCGAGGTCGAGTGCGGCAAGGGCGGGCAGCGGCTCCCGCCCCAGGGTCCATGCCAGATCTGCGGCGCGAGTATCGGAGTAGGTGGTATGGAGGGTGGTGAGCATGGATCGGCTCCGCAAACGCACAGGGACACACGGACAGGAAGTCCCCCCGTCGGCGCTCGGGGGAGGAGGAGCCCGATCCGGCCCGACACGGGCCCGGGGGCTGAATGTTCAATACATCGATGCAATCACGAAGTACGTCGCGCTCACAGCGTTTTTGCCCAACTGCCGTGGTTTCCATCCCTCAGGGGGCAGGACGGTTCACCTGTTCCAGGAATCCCAACAAAACAGCGCCCGGCGGGAGTTGTGTCCCACCAGGCGCCTCCGTCACACCCGCCCCGACCCAGTGCGGGCGGGCGGGCCCGTCTCAGTTGCCGCCGCCACCACCGCAGCCGCCCCCGCCACCACCGCAGCTGCTGCTGCCGCCCCCGCAGGAATGTCCGCCGCCACTGTCTCCGCCCCACCAGCCGCCGCCGTGGGATTCGCCTCCTCCGCCTCCCGCGTCACCGCCGGAGCCGCTGTGCCAGCCCTGCCCCACCCCCGACTTCCGCCTGCGCCTCGAACGCAGGGCCAGGGGTGCGACCCACACCGCCACGATCACCAGGAACACGATGACAACGAACAACTCCACCGACCTCACGTCCTTCTGTCCCCCGAACCCCCGAAGCCCCCGGAACGAGGCCCCCGCGTCGCGCTGACCGTTCGATTCCCGCGCCCCGCCGGAGCCAAAGCAGACTTGAGCAACTCCAGAGCTTCGGCACAGGATGGCGCCCATGACACAGGGACGACCGCTGCTCAACCGCCGCCTCACCGAGTTCGGCACGACGATCTTCGCGGAGATGTCGGCGCTGGCCGTGCGGACCGGATCGATCAACCTCGGCCAGGGCTTCCCCGACACCGACGGCCCCGAGGAGGTCCGCGAGGCCGCGGTGCGCGCACTGCGCGACGGCCGCGGCAACCAGTACCCACCGGGCCCCGGCGTCCCCGAACTGCGCGCCGCGGTCGCGGAGCACCAACAACGGCACTACGGACTGGAATACGACCCCGACACCGAGGTCCTGGTCACCACGGGCGCCACGGAGGCGGTGGCGGCCTCCCTGCTGGCCCTGGTGGAGCCCGGAGACGAGGTCATCGCCCTGGAGCCGTACTACGACTCGTACGCCGCCTGCATCGCCATGGCCGGCGGCACCCGCGTCCCCGTCACGCTCCGGCCCCACGAGGGCGCCTACCGGCTCGACCTCGACGAGCTGCGCGCCGCCGTCACGCCCCGCACCCGGCTGATCCTGCTCAACACCCCGCACAATCCGACCGGCACCGTCCTGACCAGGGACGAGCTGGCGTCCGTCGCCGCACTCGCCTGCGAACGGGACCTCCTGGTCGTCACCGACGAGGTCTACGAACACGTCGTCTTCGAGGGCGAGCACATCCCCCTCGCGTCCTTCCCCGGCATGCGGGAGCGCACGGTCACCATCAGCAGCGCGGGCAAGACCTTCTCGTTCACCGGGTGGAAGGTCGGCTGGGTCACCGCGTCCCCCGCGCTCACGTCGGCGGTCCGCAGCGCCAAACAGTTCCTCACCTACGTGTCGGGGGGACCGTTCCAGTACGCGGTGGCCGAGGCGCTACGGCTCCCCCGCACCTACTTCACCGATCTCCGCACCGATCTCCGGTCCAAGCGGGACCTGCTCTCCGCCGGGCTCGCCGAGGCGGGCTTCGACGTGTACCGCCCGTCGGGCACCTACTTCGTCACCGCCGACATCCGCCCCCTCGGCGAGACCGACGGCTTCGCCTTCTGCCGCGCGCTGCCCGAACGCTGCGGCGTCGTCGCTGTCCCGAACGCGGTCTTCTACGACCACCGCGAGGAAGGCGCCCCCTTCGTCCGATTCGCCTTCTGCAAGCGTGACGACGTGCTCACCGAGGCGGTCGCCCGGCTGGCGAGCCTCCGGGCGTCCTGACCGCGCACGTCAGAGGCCCGGTACGGGGCTCCGGCCGCACCGGCCACGCCCCGTACCGGGCCTCTGCACTCCGTCGGCCGGATCAGGCCTCGGGGGACTGCTCCGTGGCCGCGTCGTCGGCCTCGGCCTTCTTCTCGTCGGGCTCCAGGCCCAGACGGTCCACGAGCCACTTGTCGAACTCGATCGAGGCCCGCACCCAGCTGACCGTCGAGGAGACGAAGTGCTCCAGGCTGACGCCGGTGCCGATGAGCATCTGCGCCTCACCGACGAGCCGCACGGAGGCCGTGGCGCCCTCCTCGCCCTCGTGGGCGTGCGTGTAGACCTTGGGCCACAGGGTGCGGCGGTTCCAGTCGTCGATCGCGTCGAGCAGGACCGCGCGCTGGTCCAGGTCGTGGGGGCGGTCGTAGAAGGTCCGGACCGAGAAGACCTGCTGCTCCTCCTCGCCGCGGAACATGAAGTACGTCCGGAAGTCTTCCCACGGCGCGGCGAGGTCGCCCTCGTCGTCGACGACGAACTTCAGCTCCATCTGCTCGAGAAGCTGCTTGACGAGGTCCTGGTCGGGGACCACGGGGCCCTCGGGCCCTGCCGTCTGCGGTTCGGGCTTGCCCCCGAAGTTGGGGATCGAGGACGGGTCGATAGACATCGCTGGGTACTCCTGTGGATCGCACGTGGTTGCCTGCCTGGCTTCGACCCTAGCCGCGATCGCGGCCGGTAGTCCTACGCGCTCAGGGGAATCGTTCCCGTGCCCGTTTCCCTGGCCCGAGACCAGGAAACCGCGACCAGGACCGCGCAGAGCGTGCCGACGATCCCCGCCCCTCCGATCGTCCGGGCCGAGGAGCCGCACAGCTCCGCCGCCAGGCCGCCCGCCGCGACGCCGATCCCCTGCATGGCGGTCAGCCCCGACCTGGCCAGTCCCAGCGCCTGACCGCGCTGGCCGGCCGGGGTGAGCAGGACGAAGGTCGCCCCCGCGGTGATCTGGTACGCGGAGAAGACACCCGACACCACGAGCGCCAGCAGGGCCGTCCCCACGCCGGGGCCCGCCCAGTAGAGGACCAGCGGAAGGTTCGCACCCACCGCCAGTGGCCCGAGCAGCCTGCGGCGCCGCTCGGCGCCGAAGCCCGCACGTCCCAGGAGGGCGGCGCCCAGGACCATCCCCGCGGGGTGCGCGGCGAGCAGGAGACCGACCGACGCGGCGCTCCCGCCGGCCTCCTCCGCGAAGGGGGCCGCCAGCCCCTCCGGCAGCATGATGAACCCCGCCAGCCAGCCCAGGGCGACCAGCGACCGCAGCCGGGGGTCCGACCAGATCAGCGCGACGGCGCTCCCCACCTGGGTGTGCATCCGCTTGGGCCGCGCGTCGGTACCGGCGTCGACCGGCCGCGCCTTCACCCCCAGCCTGATCAGGGCCGCGGAGATCAGGAAGGTCGCCGCGTTCAGCCCCAGCGAGAGATGGCTGCCCAGCCACACGACGAGGACCCCGCCGACGGCGAAGCCGACCAGCTGTCCCGCCTGATGGGTGATCAGCATGACCCGCTGGCCCTGCTCGTACAGGCGCTCGCCCAGGACGGCCGGCATCAGGGCGCCCTGCGACGCCCCGAACGGCGCCTCGGCGAGCTGCGCCAGCACCAGCAGCCCGGCCAGCAGCGGCAGGGGCGTACCGGGCAGGGCCATCAGCCCGACGAGGGCGGCACGCACGAGGTCGCACCCGATCATGACCGTGCGCCGGGGGAAACGGTCGGCCAGACCGGAGAGGAGCACCCCGGACAGCAGAGCGGGCAGCGTCGTCAGGGCATAGGTGGCCGCGGTCCAGCCGGCCGATTCGGTGCGTTCGAACACCAGCAGCGACAGCGCCACTCTCGCCAGCTGATCGCCCAGCACGGACTGGGCGGATGCCACCCACAGCGCACGGAATTCACTGACGCGTGCGAGACCGTCGCTTCTGCGTTTCTTCGGCTCCGGCTCCGCACTCGCCTCGCCGGTTATCCGCTCCGTCATGCGCGTACCTTACCGGCTTTCCCATACGGTGTAGCGCCCCTGCCGCAAAGGAAAAAGGGGGCCGCTTTCCCCGGTATCGCGCAGAACACGATCATTCGCAAACCGGTCCGCTCGGACTCCGGCCGAGGCTACGAATATGTACCGCCCCGGCACAAAAACCGACGGCCCGCCCGTGCCGGTATCTGCCGTTCAGCCACGGAAGCGAAATTTATGGCTCACATTCATGGGTTTTCCACCGACGAAGCGTGCGGCATGCACGCATGAATACCGCCCCGGCCCGCGCACAGACGTGTGTCCCCGGCCGGGAGACGAGGTCCTCCGGCCGGGGACGCAGGGCGCCTAGAGGGTCTTCGCCTGGGGCGCCGCCCCCACGATCAGTCCGTCACCGGCCCGGTCCACCCGGACCGTGTCGCCGTCCCTGACCTCGCCCGCGAGGATCTCCTTCGCGAGCCGGTCGCCGATCGCCGTCTGGATGAGCCGGCGCAGCGGCCGGGCGCCGTACGCCGGGTCGTTGCCCTCTTCCGCGAGCCAGGCCAGGGCGTCCGGGCTGACGTCGAGGTGGATCCTGCGGTCGGCCAGGCGGCCTGCGAGACGTGCCACCTGGAGCCCCGCGATGTGGGCCAGCTCGTCGCCGGACAGGGCGGAGAAGACGACCAGGTCGTCGAGCCGGTTGAGGAACTCGGGCTTGAACGAGGCCCGTACGACCTCCAGGACCCGCTGCTTCTTCGCCTCGGGCTCGATCAGCGGATCGACCAGGAACTGGCTGCCCAGGTTCGACGTGAGGATCAGGATGGTGTTGCGGAAGTCCACCGTCCGGCCCTGGCCGTCGGTGAGCCGGCCATCGTCGAGCACCTGGAGCAGGATGTCGAAGACCTCGGGGTGGGCCTTCTCGACCTCGTCCAGCAGTACGACGCTGTACGGACGGCGGCGGACCGCCTCCGTGAGCTGGCCGCCCTCCTCGTAGCCGACGTAGCCGGGCGGGGCGCCGACGAGCCGGGCGACGCTGTGCTTCTCGCCGTACTCGCTCATGTCGATGCGGATCATGGCCCGCTCGTCGTCGAACAGGAAGTCGGCGAGCGCCTTGGCCAGCTCCGTCTTGCCGACCCCGGTCGGCCCCAGGAACAGGAACGAGCCGGTGGGCCGGTCGGGGTCGGCGATCCCCGCACGCGTACGGCGTACGGCGTCCGAGACGGACCGCACGGCCTCGGTCTGGCCGATCAGGCGCGTGCCCAGCTCGGACTCCATCCGGAGCAGTTTCTGGGTCTCGCCCTCCAGGAGGCGTCCGGCCGGGATGCCGGTCCAGGCACCGACGACGTCGGCGATGTCGTCGGGGCCGACCTCCTCCTTGACCATGGTGTCCTCGGCGGCCTCCTGCTCGGCCTCGTCCGCTTCGGCCAGCTCACGCTCCAGGCCGGGGATCTCCCCGTACAGCAGCTTGGACGCGGTGTCGAAGTCACCGTCGCGCTGGGCGCGCTCGGCCTGGCCGCGCAGCTCGTCGAGGCGCTCCTTGAGCTCACCGACGCGGTTCAGGCCCTGCTTCTCCTTCTCCCAGCGGGCGGTGAGGCCGCGCAGCTCCTCCTCCTTGTCGGCGAGGTCGCGGCGGATCTTCTCCAGGCGCTGCTTGGAGCCCGCGTCACTCTCGTTCTTGAGGGCCAGCTCCTCCATGTGCAGCCGGTCGACGGACCGCTGGAGCTCGTCGATCTCCAGGGGTGAGGAGTCGATCTCCATGCGGAGCCGGGAGGCCGCCTCGTCGACGAGGTCGATGGCCTTGTCGGGGAGGAACCGTGAGGTGATGTAGCGGTCGGAGAGCGTCGCGGCGGCCACCAGCGAGGAGTCGGCGATCTGGACCTTGTGGTGCGCCTCGTAGCGGCCCTTGAGACCACGCAGGATCGCGATGGTGTCCTCGACGGACGGCTCGGCGACCATGACCTGCTGGAAGCGGCGCTCCAGGGCGGGGTCCTTCTCGATGCGCTCGCGGTACTCGTCGAGCGTGGTGGCCCCAACCATGCGGAGCTCACCACGGGCGAGCATCGGCTTGAGCATGTTGCCCGCGTCCATCGCCGAGTCACCGCCGGCGCCCGCGCCGACGACGGTGTGGAGCTCGTCGATGAAGGTGATGATCTGCCCGTCGCTCTCCTTGATCTCGGAGAGGACGGTCTTGAGGCGCTCCTCGAACTCACCCCGGTACTTGGCACCGGCGACCATCGCGCCGAGGTCGAGGGAGACCAGCCGCTTGTTCCGCAGGGACTCGGGTACGTCGCCCTTGACGATGCGCTGGGCGAGCCCTTCGACGACGGCCGTCTTGCCGACACCGGGCTCACCGATGAGCACGGGGTTGTTCTTCGTACGGCGCGACAGCACCTGCACGACGCGGCGGATCTCCTGGTCGCGGCCGATGACCGGGTCCAGCTTGCCCTCGCGCGCGGCGGCCGTGAAGTCGGTGCCGAACTTCTCCAGGGCCTTGTACTGGCCCTCGGGGTCGGGAGTGGTCACCCGGCGCCCTCCCCTGCTCTTCTCGAACGCGTCCAGCAGCTTCTTGGCACTGGCTCCCTGTCCGTCGAGGATCTCACCGGCGCGGCCGCCCTTCGCCGCGAGGGCGATCAGCAGGTGCTCGGTGGAGAGGTAGTCGTCACCGAGCTCCTTGGCCCGCTGGTCTGCGTCGGCGAGCACGGCGAGCAGATCCCGGCTCGGTTGCGGTGGCGCGACGGTCGAACCGGTGACGCTGGGCAGTGCGCCCAGGAGCCGCTCGGTCTCCTCGCGCACGGCCACCTGATCGGCGTCGGCGGCGGCCAGCAGGTCGATGATGTTCGCGTTGTCCTCGCCCGCGAGCAGTGCAAGCAGCAGATGCCCGGGGGTCAGGTCCGGATGTCCGTCCTTGACGGCCCTGCTGGTGGCCGCGTTGAGGGCGTCCCGGCTCTTGTTGGTCAGCTCGGCGTCCACGGGCGCTGTCTCCTCCTCGGTACTGGTACGTCACAGGCTTTGACTGGAACAACGGGCACAAAGTTGAGTCTATTCCACTCAAGGCTGTCGGGGGTGCCGTCTCGGCCCCCGGGTCTCCCTGTATCTAGGCTGACCCCATGCCTGACGTACGCAACCCCGGCCCCGAGTACCTCGCCTTCTGGCGGGAGCGCCATGTGTGCACCCTGACCACGCTCCGCCCGGACGGCACACCTCATGTGGTGCCCGTCGGCGTGACGTACGACCCGGAGACGCGCATCGCCCGCGTCATCACCGGCAGGAACACGCGGAAGGCCGCCCATGTGCTGGCGGCGGGCCCGGACGGGGCACGGGTCGCGGTCTGCCAGATGCAGGGGCGCCGCTGGGCGACCCTGGAGGGCCTGGCGGTGGTCCGCACGGAGCCCGACGAGATCCAGGACGCGGTACGGCGCTACGCGGAGCGCTACGAGCGGACCCCGCGGCACAACCCCGAGCGCATCGTCATCGAGATCGCCGTCGACAGGGCCCTCGGAAACGCCTGAGCGTTCCATGCTCTTTCCCGGCGATGTCCGGGCAGCACAACGGCGCCACCGTGTTCAGGTCACGATGGCGCCGTTGTGTGGGGGAAGTGCCAGAACGATATGTAACGACGGGGGAATCGTTCAGGCACTGCGGGGGGTGGCGGAAATGGCTTCTTGTTCGAACAGCTCGTGGTCGCGCTGATCGAGATTCACGAAAATCATGCCGTACCTCACGGCACAGCGAACAGGTTGTGGCGCTCCGCGAGGCCGGCGGAGACAGCGATAGGCACGGATATCATCATCCGTTTCCATCACGACCAGAATCGGCTCTCCGAACAGGGTGACCATCAACGAATCGCCCTGGCGGGTAAGTGCCGTGAGCAGATCGATGAAATGCCACCCTGACCGATAGGCCGTGGCCATCTCCCGCCGGAAGGTGCGGTCGTCCGGGGGCGTGGTCATGCGCTCGCTACGCCTGCCGGCGCGCTCCAGCTGATCTCACCGGAGGCGGGCATGCCCCAGCTGATCTCACCGGGATCAGCGACCGCCCGCACGGACCAGCTGATCTCGCCGGGGACAGCGGCGGGCGCACCCCAGCTGATCTCACCGGGGGCGGAGGCCGGCGTGGACCAGCTGATCTCACCGGACGCGGGCTTGCCCCAGCTGATCTCACCGGGCTCAGCGACCGCTTCCACGGACCAGCTGATCTCCCCCGGCCCAGCAGCCTGCTCCGACCAGCTGATCTCGCCGGGCCCGGCCGCGCTGCCGGCCAGGCCGCCCGCCACGCCGAAGCCCAGGGCCGCGACGAAAGCGGCGGCAAGCACTGAGCGAAGCTTTCGCTTATCCATAGTCGGCTTCGTCCTCACGTGTGGATTCCTCTCCCCCGCATCCACGACGATGTCTCACCCGGACCACACAACGCCACCAGGACGATGCATCATGTTCCTGCATGTTCAGGAACCTGGGGGGTGGAGATATGACTACAAGTGACACAACAGGGACACATCCCCATGGGGTCACCGAGCTGTGCGACGAGGGGAAACGCCTTTACGCCAGCGCTCTTCGGTCCGGGCGGATCTCGCGCGCGGAAGTCGGCCCCGCCCCCTGCCTGATGGATTTCGCGCTGCTGCACCCGGACCCGGACGACACGGCCTGGCTCCGCCCGGTCCCTCCGTCCGCCGCACTGGCCCAGCGCCTGCATCCCATCGAGCGCGAGATCAAGGAGCGCAGGCGGCGTTCCGTCGCGCTGGCCGAATCCTTCGAGCCCTTCATGGACATCAGCGCCCAGGACCCACCGACCACCCACGCCATCACGGTGCTGGAGGGCGGCAACAGGATCAACGCCGCACTCGACCTGGCCACCGCCGAGTGCCGCACCGAGGTACTCACCGTCCAGCCCGGTGGGGACCGCGGCGAGGACCGCCTCAGCGAAGGCCTGGAACGCGCCCTGTCGGTGGTCGACCGGGGCGTCAGCATGCGCACCCTCTACCAGCACACCGTCCGGCACAGCCAGGGGACGCTCGCCTACGCGGCACGCCTGTCCCAGGGCAAGGTGGAGATCCGCACCCTGGAGGAGCTCATCGAGCGCCTCCTCGTCTTCGACCGGACCGTGGCCTTCATACCCGCCCAGAACGACGACGGGGTCGCTCTCGAACTCCGCCACCCGGGCCTGGTCAACTACCTGGTGAAGGTCTTCGAGCAGCTCTGGAGCCGTGCGTCCCCGCTGCTCGGGGAGGTCCGGTACGATCCACCGCCCAAGGGGATCAGCGGTGTTCAGCGCTCCATAGCCCAACTCCTCGTCGAAGGACATGTGGACGACTCCATCGCCCGCCGTCTCGGCATGAACGTCCGCACCTGCCGGGCGCACGTCGCCAAGCTGTCCGCCACCCTGGGCAGCACCAGCCGCGCCCAACTCGGCTACCTCATAGCCCGGTCAGGAATCCTGGACCAGGACTCCTGACCGGCCGGCCCCCTGACGTCCCCACCCCCGGGCCGTCGGGCGCAGCCCCCCTTCGGAAGGGAGTGCGGAGCACCCCCAACCGAAGGGGAAGACCGGCGTCCCCCGCACCACCCACACTCCCCCGGCCGCCGCGCTTCCACCACCGTCATCTTGTTGCACTGCACGAAGTGAGGGGTCACCAAATCACTACGGATGAGGCAAACCAAGCGCATCCGCACAGTTCGAGAGCGCTGTGCGCCCCGGCCGTCCGCCTGTACGAGGAGGCGGTGCGTGCCGGGCGTATCCCCAGGACCGCACTGGCTTCCGTCCCGTGTCTGATCGACATGGCCGTCGTCCATCCCGATCCGCGGGACGACACGTGGATGCGCCCCGTGCACCCGTCCGCCGCCCTGGCTCACCTGCTCCAGCCCCTCACCCGGGAGCTGGACGAACGCGTGCAGCTCGCCGCCACGCTCAGCAGGTCGCTGGCCCCCCTGGCGGGCGTCGCCAGCGCCGACCCCGACCTGGCGATCACGGTGCTCGAGGGCAGGCCTGCGATCGAGACCGCCCTGCACGAGGCGAGTGCCTCCGCCACCGAACAGGTCCTCACCGCGCAGCCGGGGAGCAACCGGCCGCTGCGCGGCATGCAGCGGGCGATCGCCAACGCCAGGACCGCCATCGGGCACGGCGCTCGGCTCCGGCACATCTACCAGCATCCGGCCCGCTACAGCACCAACGTCAGGGACTACCTGGCACAGATATCCCCCGACCACCTGCAGGTGCGGACCACCGAGCAGACGGTGGAGAGGCTGATCATCTTCGACCGCGACGTCGCGTTCATCCCCGCGACGCCGGATCGCGCCATGGCGCTGCAGCTCCGCCACCCCGCCCTGGTCGCCTACCTCGTCCAGGTCTACGAGGTCCTCTGGGCCCAGGCAGTCCCCTTCGCACAGCAACTGCCCTCGGCCGCCCCCGGCACCCCCGTCACGGCCGTCCAGCAGAGCATCGCCCGCCTGCTGGTCGAGGGTGACGTCGACGACGTCGTGGCCCGGAAGCTGGGCATCAGTGTGCGTACCTGCCGCTCCCACATCTCCAAGCTGACGCAGACGCTCGGCGCCCACAGCCGCACCCATCTCGGCGCGCTCCTCGTGCGGTCGGGCATCGCCGACGCCGGCTCCGGGGCGGCAGCACGACGGCCCGCCCCCGGAGCCTGAACTCCGGGAACGGGCCGCGAGGTCCGTAGGACGCCGAGCAGCCGTCGGGCGTTTCAGTCCTTCGGCCGCTTGGGCCGCCAGACCACCAGCGCACTGGTCTGCTGCACGTCCTGGTACGGCACGAGGTCACGCCGGTAGGAGGCGTGCACCTGGGCCTCGCGCTGCTGCATGGCGACGGCCGCGCCGTCCACCGCAGCCGAGAGCTCGGCGACGCGCTGCTGGAGCGCGGCGACCTGGTTCTCCAGCTCGATGATGCGCTTGATACCCGCGAGGTTGATGCCCTCGTCCTGTGACAACTGCTGGACGGTGCGCAGCAGTTCGATGTCACGGGCCGAGTAGCGCCGACCCCGCCCGGCCGTGCGGTCGGGCGAGACGAGACCGAGGCGGTCGTACTGGCGCAGTGTCTGCGGGTGCAGGCCCGAGAGCTGGGCCGCGATCGAGATCACGTAGACCGGTGATTCGTCGGTCAGCTGGTACGGATTGCGTCGACGGCCGTCCATCTCAAGCTCCCTTCGCAGCCTGGAACAGCTCCGCCCGCGGGTCCTCCCTCGCGGTCGCCTTCCGGTAGGCCTCCAGCGCGTCCTGGGCGTCCGCGCCGAGGTCCGTGGGCACGGCCACCTCCACGGTCACCAGGAGGTCGCCCCGGGTGCCGTCCTTGCGTACGGCGCCCTTGCCCCGGGCCCGCATCGTACGCCCGTTGGGCGTACCGGCCGGGAGTTTCAGGGTGACCGGAGGGCCGCCGAGCGTGGGGACCTTCACCTCGCCGCCGAGTGCCGCCTCCGGGAAGGTGACGGGCACGGTGACCGTGAGGTTGTCGCCTTTGCGGCCGAAGACCGGGTGGGCGTCGACATGGACGACGACGTAGAGGTCGCCGGCCGGACCGCCGCGCTCGCCCGGGCTGCCCTTGCCGCGCAACCGGATCCGCTGGCCGTCGGACACCCCTGCGGGGATCCTGACCTGCATCGTGCGGGCCGACTTCGCCCGCCCGCTGCCCTTGCAGACGTCGCAGGGGTCCTGGGCGATGAGCCCCCGGCCCTTGCAGTCCACGCAGGGATCGGTCAGGGAGAATCCGCCGCCGGTGCCGCGTGACACCTGACCTGTGCCGACGCACGTCGGACAGACCCTAGGGGTGCCGTTCTTGTCGCCGGTGCCCGAACACGCCTTGCAGGGTGCCTGGCTGGACATCCGCAGCGGGACCGTGGCCCCGTCGACCGCCTCGGTGAAGCTGAGCGTCACCTCGGACTCGATGTCCTGGCCGCGCTTGGGCTGGACACGTGTGCCCGCGCCGCCGCGGTTGAACAGTCCGCCGAAGACATCGCCCAGACCGCCGCCGCCGCCTCCGCCGAAACCGCCGGCGCCGGGACCCTGGCCACCGCCGGGGGCGCCCCCGAAGAGGTCGCCCAAGTCGAAGTTGAAGTTGCCGCCCGCCCCGCCGGGACCTGCCCGGAAGCCTCCGTTGCCGAAGAGGGCGCGCGCCTCGTCGTACTCCTTGCGCTTCTTGGGGTCACCGAGGATGTCGTTGGCCTCGGAGATCTCCTTGAAGCGCTCCTCGGCCTTGGCGTCACCCTTGTTGGCGTCCGGGTGGTTCTCGCGTGCGAGCTTCCGGTACGCCTTCTTGACCTCGGCGTCGGTGGCGTCCTTGGGGACGCCGAGAACCTTGTAGTAGTCCTTCTCGACGAAGTCCTTCGTGCTCATCGACGTCCCTCCTTCCGGACGATCGGCCGTGCGGCCGGCCCTGTGGCCGGCCGCACGCCCCGTCGGTGTTCACCGCAGTGGTCGGACGGAATGTCAGACCTCTTCGGTGCCACCGCTCTCCTCGTCGTCTGCCTTCTCTTCCTTCGCCGCCGCGGGCGTGGCGCCCGGCTGCGGCTCGGCCACGGCCACCCGCGCGGGGCGGATGGTGCGCTCGCCGATGCGATACCCGGGCTGCAGGATCGCCACGCAGGTCGTCTCGGTGACGTCCGGCGCGTACGAGTGCATCAGGGCCTCGTGGATCGTCGGGTCGAAGGGCTCGCCCTCCTTGCCGAACTGCTGGAGGCCGATCTTCGCGACGACCGTCTCCACGGATTCGGCCACCGCCTTGAAGCCTCCGACGAGCTCGCCGTGCTCCCGCGCCCTGCCGATGTCGTCGAGCACGGGCAGGAGATCGGTCAGGAGATTCGCCGCGGCGACCTCCTTGACCGCGACCCGGTCGCGCTCGACCCGACGCCGGTAGTTCTGGTACTCGGCCTGGAGCCGCTGGAGGTCGCCCGTGCGCTCGTTGAGCGCGGTACGGACCTGGTCCAGCTGAGCCGTCAGAGCCGCTGTCTGCTGTACGTCCCCGGCCGGGGCCGCCGTCTCCTCCTCCTCGGAGGGGGTGGCGGCCTTCGGCTCGGCGTCGTCGGCATCGGCGCCGGAGGGGACGTCAGGCTTCTCGTCGAAGCCCGGAGTCTCCTCGGTCACGCCGCACCGCCCTTCGTGTCCTTCTCGTCGTCCACGATCTCGGCGTCGACGACGTCGTCGTCGGCGGCCTTGGCCTGGCCGTCACCCGGCGCCTCGGCGCCCGGGGTCGCACCGTCGGCGTTGGCGTACATCGCCTGGCCCAGCTTCTGGGAGACGGCCGCGACCTTCTCGGTGGCGGTACGGATCTCGGCGGTGTCCTCGCCCTTGAGCTTCTCCTTCAGCTCGGTGAGCGCGGTCTCCACCTCCGTCTTGACGTCGCCGGGGACCTTGTCCTCGTTGTCCTTGAGGAACTTCTCCGTCTGGTAGACGAGCTGCTCGCCCTGGTTGCGCGACTCGGCGGCCTCGCGACGACGGTGGTCCTCGTCGGCGTACTGCTCGGCCTCTTCGCGCATCCGGTTGACCTCGTCCTTCGGCAGCGAGGAGCCGCCGGTGACGGTCATCTTCTGCTCCTTGCCGGTGCCGAGGTCCTTGGCGGCGACGTGCATGATGCCGTTGGCGTCGATGTCGAAGGCGACCTCGATCTGCGGCACACCGCGCGGGGCCGGCGGCAGACCGGTGAGCTCGAACATCCCGAGCTTCTTGTTGTACGCCGCGATCTCGCGCTCGCCCTGGTAGACCTGGATCTGCACGGACGGCTGGTTGTCCTCGGCCGTCGTGAAGATCTCGGACCGCTTGGTCGGGATCGTGGTGTTGCGCTCGATGAGCTTCGTCATGATCCCTCCCTTGGTCTCGATGCCGAGGGACAGCGGGGTCACGTCGAGGAGCAGGACGTCCTTGACCTCGCCCTTGAGGACACCGGCCTGGAGCGAGGCGCCGATGGCGACGACCTCGTCCGGGTTCACACCCTTGTTGGCGTCCTGGCCGCCCGTGAGCTCCTTGACGAGCTCGGCGACGGCCGGCATACGGGTCGAGCCACCGACGAGAACGACGTGGTCGATCTCGGAGAGCTGGATGCCCGCGTCCTTGATGACGTTGTGGAACGGGTTCTTGCAACGGTCCAGGAGGTCCGCGGTCAGCTGCTGGAACTGCGAGCGCGTGAGCTTCTCGTCCAGGTGCAGCGGGCCCTCGGCGGACGCCGTGATGTAGGGCAGGTTGATCGTGGTCTCGGTCGAGGACGAGAGCTCGATCTTCGCCTTCTCCGCGGCCTCGCGGAGACGCTGGAGAGCCATCTTGTCCTTGGACAGGTCCACGCCGTGCCCGTTGGCGAACTGCTTCACCAGGTAGTCGACGACGCGCTGGTCCCAGTCGTCACCACCGAGGTGGTTGTCACCGTTGGTGGCCTTCACCTCGACGACGCCGTCGCCGATCTCCAGGAGGGACACGTCGAAGGTGCCGCCACCGAGGTCGAAGACGAGGATCGTCTGGTCGTCCTTGTCGAGGCCGTACGCCAGGGCGGCGGCGGTCGGCTCGTTGACGATGCGCAGGACGTTCAGGCCCGCGATCTCACCGGCCTCCTTGGTCGCCTGGCGCTCCGAGTCGTTGAAGTACGCCGGGACGGTGATCACCGCGTCGGTGACCTTCTCGCCCAGGTAGGACTCGGCGTCGCGCTTCAGCTTCTGCAGGATGAAGGCGCTCATCTGCTGCGGGTTGAAGTTCTTGCCGTCGAGCTCGATCTTCCAGTCAGTGCCCATGTGGCGCTTGACCGAACGGATCGTCCTGTCGACGTTGGTGACCGCCTGGCGCTTGGCGACCTCGCCGACCAGCACCTCGCCGTTCTTCGCGAAGGCGACGACGGACGGCGTGGTCCTGGCGCCTTCGGCGTTGGTGATGACGGTGGGCTCGCCGCCTTCGAGAACGCTGACGACGGAGTTAGTCGTGCCCAGGTCGATGCCGACCGCACGTGCCATTTCAATTCCTCCAACTGACTACTTGAGTGGATCTGACTCAAGGATGCATGACACCCACCCCGGAGTCAAAGGACCTGAGCCACTTACGCTCAACTTATGTGCTCATCACAGCCCTGACCAGGCAATTCCGCACGCCGGGCGGCGAAATATCCGCTCCGCGACCTCCGCGGTCCGCGACACCCCGCATGCGCCGCAGGTCACACACACCCCACCCACCATCGCACCGTGGGATCGTTCTGTCACAAAATGCATCGAGACGGTCATACCGTCACGTCACCGACTCCGGGCAGGTGTCATGCGGAACGCGAAGCAGGCTGCGGCACGAAGGGCACGACCCCCCGCCACGTCGGCGGCGGGAGCGGCGGCGGGTGCCCGTGTCGCCGCGGCGACCGGCGCGGCGGTGAACCGTGCCGCCGCGGCGCTGTCGGCCCTGACCGCGAAGCGGTCCCTCGACCTGGCGCTCGGCACCGCCCTCCTGCTGCTGACGGTCCCCGCGCTGGCCGTCGCCACCCTGGCCCTCGCCCTGCACCCCCGGAGGACCGGCGTACTGCGGCGCGAGACCAGGATCGGACTCGGCGGCCACCCCTTCGAGCTCCGCTCGCTGTGCACCCGGCTGCTCCGGCTCGACCTGCTGTCCCGGCTTCCCCACGTCGTGACGGGAGAGCTCTCCCTCGTCGGCCCGGCCCCCCTCACTCCGGAGGAGACCGCCCGCCTCGGACCGGGCGAAGCGCGCCGGCGGCACGCCCTGCGCCCCGGACTCACCGGCCTGACCCAGGTCCGCGCCCGCTCCGGAATGCCCTGGGACGAACCCGCCCTCCTCGACGCCCATTACGCAGAGCATCATGGGACGGGCCTCGACCTGGCGATCCTGGCGCAATCCGTACGCATCCCGGTGCGCGCGGCCCTGCGCCGGCCACACCGCCGGGGAAAGGCTCACCTGAGCGACACAGATCACCGACTGCCCGGCTACAGCGCGGCGGAATAAGTGGATAGTGTCAGCACAGACTGATTAAGTTACTGCTTAGTAATCACTTGTACGCGCTGGATCCCACCCTCGCAGGCCCGAGGAGCCCCACATGCAACTCGCCGCGATCATCGTGTCGCTGGTGCTGACTGTCGTCGGCGTTGCGCTCATCGCCCGAGCCGTCGCGCAGATCTACCGGTTCGTCCGTCTCGGACAGCCGGTGCCGGCAGGCAGCCGCACCGACGACCCCAAGCAGCGCACGATCACCCTGGTCAAGGAATTCCTCGGCCACACCCGGATGAACCGGTGGGGGATCGTGGGCTTCGCCCACTGGTTCGTCGCGATCGGCTTCCTGACCCTGCCGCCGACGCTGCTCCAGGCGTACGGACAGCTCTTCCAGGCCGACTGGGTGCTGCCGATCGTCGGTGGCTGGCTGCCGTTCGAGATGTACATCGAGTTCATCGGCATCATGACCGTGCTCGGCATCGTCACGCTGATGGCCATCCGACTGCTGAACCTGCCCTCACGGGCCGGCCGCAAGTCCCGCTTCACCGGCTCGAAGGCCTGGCAGGCGTACTTCGTCGAGTACGTCATCCTCATCATCGGCCTGGCGATCCTGGCCCTGCGCGGCCTCGAGGGCGCGATCCACCACGTCGAGGGCTACGAGGCCGCCTACTTCGTCTCGTACCCCCTGGTACTCGCCTTCAAGGGCATCGCCCTCGGCACGCTGCAGAACCTCATCTACCTCACCGCGATGATCAAGATCGGCACGTCGCTGATCTGGATGATCACGGTCTCGCTCAACACCAACATGGGTGTCGCCTGGCACCGCTTCCTCGGCTTCCCGAACATCTGGTTCAAGCGCAACGCCGACGGCGACGTCGCCCTCGGCGCGCTGCAGCCGATGACCAGCGGCGGCAAGGAGATCGACTGGGAGGACCCGGGCGAGGACGACACCTTCGGTGTCTCCCAGGTCGAGCAGTTCTCCTGGAAGGGCATCCTCGACTTCTCCACGTGCACCGAGTGCGGCCGCTGCCAGTCGCAGTGCCCCGCCTGGAACACCGGCAAGCCGCTCTCCCCGAAGCTCCTGATCATGTCCCTGCGCGACCACGCGCACGCCAAGGCGCCGTATCTGCTGGCCGGCGGCGGCAAGGACATGGAGGGCAACGAGAAGGCCACCGAGGAGCAGCTCAAGGACGTCCCCGCGGCAGCCCTCGCCGAGGCCGAGCGCCCCCTCATCGGCACCGCCGAGGAGAACGGCGTCATCGACCCGGACGTGCTGTGGTCCTGCACCACCTGCGGTGCGTGCGTGGAGCAGTGCCCGGTCGACATCGAGCACATCGACCACATCGTCGACATGCGCCGCTACCAGGTGATGATCGAGTCCGCGTTCCCGTCCGAGGCGGGCACGATGCTCAAGAACCTGGAGAAGAAGGGCAACCCCTGGGGGCTGGCCAAGAAGCAGCGCGTCGAGTGGACCAAGGAGGTCGACTTCGAGGTCCCGATCGTCGGGAAGGACGTCGAGGACCTCAGCGAGGTCGACTACCTGTACTGGGTCGGCTGCGCGGGCGCCCTGGAGGACCGCGCCAAGAAGACCACGAAGGCCTTCGCGGAGCTCCTGCACATCGCGGGCGTCAAGTTCGCGATCATGGGCGGCGACGAGAAGTGCACCGGTGACTCCGCCCGTCGTCTGGGCAACGAGCCGCTGTTCCAGCAGCTCGGCCAGGAGAACGTCGCGATGCTGAACATGGCTTTCGGCGAGGACGACGAGGACGACTCGACCAAGAAGGCGAAGGCGACGAAGAAGATCGTCGCGACCTGCCCGCACTGCTTCAACACCATCGCGAACGAGTACCCGCAGCTCGGCGGCGAGTACGAGGTCATCCACCACACGCAGCTGCTCCAGCACCTGGTGGACGAGGGCAAGCTGATCCCGGTGACGCCGGTCGAGGGTCTGATCACGTACCACGACCCCTGCTACCTGGGCCGTCACAACAAGATCTACACGCCCCCGCGCGAGATCATCGCGAAGGTCCCGGGTCTGCGGAACGAGGAGATGCACCGCCACAAGGAGCGCGGCTTCTGCTGCGGCGCCGGTGGTGCCCGGATGTGGATGGAGGAGCGGATCGGCAAGCGCGTCAACAACGAGCGCGTCGACGAAGCCCTCTCCCTCAACCCGGACATCGTCTCCACCGCGTGCCCGTTCTGCCTCGTCATGCTGACCGACTCGGTCAACGGCAAGAAGAACGACGGCAAGGCCAAGGAGTCGATCCAGGTCGTCGACGTCTCGCAGCTGCTCCTGGAGTCGGTGAAGACCCCGGCCGACCCGGCGGGCGAGGCGGAGACCGCAGGACAGCCCGAACCGGAACCCGTCCAGTAGCCGTCCCCCACCACAGCTGTCTCCCACCACGGAAGCGGCCGGACCTGCCTCGGGGGCAGGACCGGCCGCTTCCGCGCGTGCTGGACGCGCGTGGCGAACGCGCGTCCCGGGGGGTGGCTGACCCCCCAGGGTTCCCCTAAGGGATGTCACAGCTAGGCCGCAATGGGGCCCGTCTTCCCCCGGCCCCCACACCGCACCCACATGGACCAGGTACGTTCGATGCGTGGCTGGATTCAGGATCGGACGCGGCCGGGACAACCGCACACCGCAACAACACCCGCAGCAGCAACAGCCGTACGGCACGCAGGCGTCACCGCCGCCGTACGGCGGGCAGTCGTGGCCCCCGGCAGGAGGCAACGGCGCACCGTACGGAGGCCCCCAGGGCGCCCCGTACGGCGGCGGGCACGGCGGCAACGGACACGGGGGTGGTAACGGGCACGCAGGCGGACACGGCGAACCGGAGTACTTCGGCGACCCGCACCACCAGCCCTCGCAGCAGGACCCGTATGCCAACGCCCCGGGGCACACCCAGGCGTTCAGCATCAACGAGGACCCCTACGGCTCGGGGGACACCTACCAGGCCGGTCAGGCCCCCGCACAGCCCTCGGGCCCGCGGCTGCACTGGAAGCAGCTGCTGAGCGGCATCGTGCTGCGTCCGGGACCGACGTTCTGGCAGATGCGCGACTACCCCGTCTGGGGCACCGCCATCACCGTCACGTTCATCTACGGTCTGCTCGCGCTCTTCGGCTTCGACCAGGCGCGCGACGAGGCGATCCACGCGGAGGTCTCCACGGTCGCCCCGTACGTGATCTTCACGGGCGTCGGCTTCGTCATCGGCGGACTGGTCCTCGGCGCGGTCACCCACACCCTGGCCCGTCAGCTCGGCGGCACGGGCTCCTGGCAGCCGACCGTGGGCCTGTCGATGCTCATCATGTCGATCACGGACGCCCCGCGCCTGGTCTTCGCCCTCTTCCTCGGCGGCGAGAACTCCCTGGTGCAGATCCTCGGCTGGATCACCTGGCTGGCCGCCGGCGCGCTGTTCACGTCGATGGTGAGCAAGTCGCACGACCTCCCGTGGCCGAAGGCCCTGGGCGCCTCCGCCATCCAGCTGATCGGGCTGCTCTCGATCATCAAGCTCGGCACGATCTGACCGGTCATGCGGAAGGGCCCCGGTGCGACGCACCGGGGCCCTTCGCGTTCCTGCCGTACCTTCACGTCCCTGTGCCGCAGGCTCAGGAGTCGAGTACCTGACCCTCACGGCGCACGACGGGCTTCTCGACGCTCCACGGGAAGTTGATCCACTGATCGGTCTTCTTCCACACGTACTCGCACTTCACCAGCGACTGGGGCTTCTCGTAGATGACCGCGCTCCGCACCTCGGCCACGTGGTCGATGCAGAAGTCGCGGACCAGCTTCAGCGTCTTGCCGGTGTCGGCGACGTCGTCGGCGATGAGGACCTTCTTCCGAGTGAAGTCGATGGCGTTGGGAACGGGCGCCAGCATGACCGGCATCTCCAGTGTGGTCCCGACCCCGGTGTAGAACTCGACGTTCACCAGGTGGATGTTCTTGCAGTCCAGGGCGTACGCCAGACCGCCCGCGACGAAGACCCCGCCCCGCGCGATGCTCAGCACGACATCCGGCTCGTACCCGTCGTCCGCCACCGCCTGCGCCAGCTCACGTACGGCGAGCCCGAAGGTCTCGTACGTCAGGTTCTCCCGCTCTTCACCAGCCATGCCGCATCACACCTGTGTCCGATGGAAATTCATGAAGGAACGCGAGGCGGTCGGCCCTCGCTGGCCCTGGTAGCGCGATCCGTAACGCTCGGATCCGTACGGGAACTCGGAAGGGGACGTCAGCCGGAACATGCACAGCTGCCCGATCTTCATTCCCGGCCAGAGCTTGATCGGCAGCGTCGCCAGATTCGACAGCTCCAGGGTCACGTGCCCCGAGAAACCGGGGTCGATGAACCCGGCCGTGGAGTGCGTCACCAGCCCGAGCCGGCCCAGCGAGCTCTTCCCCTCCAGCCGTGACGCCAGGTCGTCGGGGAGCGAGATGACCTCGTAGGTCGAGGCCAGGACGAACTCACCGGGGTGCAGGATGAACGCCTCGTCGCCGTCCGGCTCGACCTGACGGGTCAGGTCCAGCTGCTCGACGGCGGGATCGATATGCGGATAGCGGTGATTCTCGAACACCCGGAAGTAGCGGTCCAGCCGCACATCGATGCTCGAGGGCTGCACCATCGAAGCGTCGAACGGGTCAATGCGAACCCGCCCGGCATCGATCTCGGCCCGGAGGTCCTTATCTGAGAGAAGCACGCACCGAGGATACGCAGAACGCGCGAGCCGACCCCAACCGGACCGCCCCGCGCGCGCCTGCCTCACACCTACGACGCCCTGCGGCGCCCTCTACCGCTCCTCGAACACCACGGGAACCGCCTGCCTCAACCGCGCACAGCGCGGACAGCGGATGAGCCTCCCGGGGCCGATCCGGCCGGATCCGAGCTGCTGCATCGGAAACGACGAGGTAGCAAAAACGTGCCCTTCGGCACAGCGGACGACGGTGCGCTCCATCGACTCCATCAAGTCCCTTCCCCAACCAGCCTTGGACGAGACCGCCACATTAGGGGATGAACAGGACGCCACTCCAGGCGGCACTCCGACCACCCACGCTACGCCCCCAACTCCCGCCACCCACAACCGCGTCCACCCCACGGAACGACACAGGGACCCCACGGCGATCGCGCCGGGGGCCTGCGATGGGGTAGAGTGTGCGACGATGCGGAGCCGATCACCGGCACGCTTCGCGGGTGTAGTTTAATGGTAGAACATGAGCTTCCCAAGCTCAGAGCGCGAGTTCGATTCTCGTCACCCGCTCCATGAAAAGCCCCAGGCCAGCGGCCCGGGGCTTTCTTTTTGCCACAAGCCCAATCTCAGGCACCCCGCGCCCGCTCTGCACCCGACGCGCCCGTTGGCTTTCTCCAGCCGTCACACCCCACGGGCATGTATGTCAACTATGATAGTTGCTATATGCTTCAGCATATGGAGACGAAGACGTACACAACCATCGACCTGCGCAAGGGGATGGGCGAGATCCTGGACCGGACCCGGATCGCCGGCGAGGCCGCCGCCATCACCCGCAAGGGAAAGACGGTCGCCTACCTGGTGCCGGCCGAGTGGTTCGAGCAGATGGCCCGCGGGCACGAGTCGCGCGAGGACCGACCCAAGGCGGCCTGACCCATCCTCCACACCAAGGAGCACGAACCATGCCCGCCCACGCACTCCACTTTGATGGGTACGAGGGGGAACCCTTGCGGTTGCCGCCCATGCCCGAACACACGCCTCAAGCCCTTCGGTTGGCGATTCAGGAACACACTCCGCACCTCCTTCCGGACTTTGAGGCGCACTGGAAGCGCGTCATCGGAGACGCCTTCAACATCACGCCCGTGCCCGCCTTCATGCGCCTGTGGTGGACGCAGTACGCCATCGCCCGGAATCCCGTCCTCGATTCGCACCTTCGCGATCTCGAAGCTCGTGCCGCCGAGTCCGAGGACCCCGAGGAGTCCATCCGGCTTCTGGAGGAGTACAGCCGCCTCCGGCACGAAGCCGCTGAGAGGAAGCCCGGAGAGTGATCGACGAACCACTCCGTCCGCCTTGGCAAATGGACTGGACGAAGCAGGCGCAGCACGACTTCCAGAGCATGCCCGCCGAGGGCAGTGACCTGGTCATGAGTGCCCGTGCGGAACTGATCACTGCCGAAGACCCGTACTTCCGGGGAATCGACGCCGATGCCTCGCTCCCGCACTGGATGACCGTCCGACCTCTGGCCTCTACAAGCCCCGGCGGCCCCCACATCGTGGACCTGGCCGGCGGACGCGGCTGGCTCATCTACACCTTCATGCGGCGCCGCGCCGATCCCCAGATCGTCGTCACCGAAGCCTTCTGGGCCTGATGTCTGAGCCACCGGAGCGTCTGCAGCACAGGTGGCTCCCGTTCCGTTTTCCCGTCACCCACTCCAGCACAGAACCTCAGACTGATGCCCCACAGTCGACGGGCCCCATCCGTGCCCAGCAGAGCGGACAACAGCGGTCAGATACGGCTGTCAGAGACAAGAGCCCATCCACCCGCCCGCCACGAAACCCCAGTTCAGGACCCCTCTGTCAGCCCAAGAACCGTTGATTCCCAAGCTCAGAGCGCGAGTTCGATTCTCGTCACCCGCTCTTGCATGAAGCCCCAGGTCGGAGACCTGGGGCTTCATTGTTGTCTAGACCTCCAGGTGGTCGCGTGCCATATGGGACCTCGGACGGCGTCACGATGGAGGCCGATCCAGACCCTGATCGCGGATCGTGAACCTGAGTGAGATTGATCTAGCTCGCTCACGAACCGAAGGATTGCGCCTGCACGCCGGAAATTCGACATGGTCCCGACAGAGGCTGGCGGCCCGACGCATACCCTTGAAGCCCGCTCCGCTCTGCGCAGGAATGGGTGATGATGGCGCCGTGATCGTGGATGTGAGCAACTACGAGCTGGTGTGGCCGACATCGCTGTTCGTGTCAGAGGGGGAACGCATCCTGAGGACGCCGACCTCTCAGTGGGAGGACCGTGCGGAGTGGCTCCTGACCGAGGCGATGGTCGGGTCAACAGCGGTGACGGACTTCCGAGAGGTCGATGCTTTCGGTGATCCCTGGGCCACCACGCGGGAAAGCCGGACCCTGACGAGAACGCGCGAGAACTGGTTCTCGGAGCTCATCAGTCGCGCTTCGGAGATACGGCCCGCACTCGCGCCCCGGCCTTACTGGCCGGAGCGAAAGGGACGCGGCCTGATTGCCGACGGGAGCACCGATCGAGATGCGCGCCGTGACTTCGCACGGATCGTCGCCGACTTCGCGGACGACGGCTACCTGGTCGAGCAGTTCGGTGAGGAGTGCGTCGACGGGTCGGACGACCTGCCCGACGCCTCTGCGCTGATTGAACGGCGCCTGGGCATTCCAGACCTGTGGCCCCTGACTCCGACCACCTGGGACGAGGACACCTTCTACGGTCTGATCGAGGTCTTCCACGACCTCGTCAGCCGTCCCCGACGCCGGAGCTTCCACTCCTATAGCGGTTGCGGTTGGCACCACTCGGAGTTCCACAACGGACCGGCCCGCATCCTCTATCGCGCGGAGATCAACGATCTACTGCGTGAAGCCGGGATCGAGTACGAGCTCGCGGCTGAAGGCGAGGACCTGGGGCGGCTTGTTGCCATAACCGACGACGCGCGTCGTCAGCTGGTGCACCATGTCCTCAAAGACAGTCCTCCCGCCGTCACCGACCGCGTCCGGCATGCCATCGCACTCTTCCGCGCCCGCGACGCATCTCTGGAGAGCAAGCGGTCGGCCATCGTTGCCGCCGTCGGCATCCTGGAGGAGCGCCGCGCCCTGATCCGCGAGGACCTGGGAAAGCCTGACGACGGCGCGCTGTTCGAAATCGCCAACAGATTTGGCCTGCGTCACCGTCGCGCGGACCAACTCGCCAACTACAGCGACGCTTTCCTCGACTGGATCTTCTGGTGGTACCTCGCCACCGTCGAACTGACCAACAAGCTGATCGAGGCAGCGGAACCCTCGAAGGCCAGCCCCGCAGCCGAGCCTCCCTTTTAAGGGCTGAGAGGCAGCAGGTGGAGGTCCAGTCTGGACCTCCCCTTGGGCCTGTCACCTCACCCGCGCAGTTCCCCCCGCAGGCAGAACTGAGAACCTGTGGACAAGGGTCGTGCCTCCACCTGGGCCCCGCACCGTCGTGCGCTGCCGGCGTACATCGGCGTCGATATCGTCGGCAAGCTTGCGCTGATGCGCCTTCGTGGAGTGCTGGTAGATCAGCTGGGCCCGTTCCGAGGACTGGCCGGCGCGGACCATGAGGTCCTTCAGCTTGGCGCCGGTGTCAGCAGCGAGGGTATTGCCGGTGTGCCGGAGGTCGTAGAAGCGGAACTCCTTCGGCATGCCGACTGCGTCGCGGGCCTTGCGCCACTTCCGGCCGAAGGTGGTGCCGCGCAGGGCGGCGCCTCGCTCCCCCACGAAGACCAGACCGTCGAGTCCTTCCTGGGCGAACCACTCCAGGTGCCGACGGACGTCGAGGACGATGAAGCCGGGCAACATGATCTCCCGCTTACCCGCTCGGGACTTGGGATCGCCGATCACCCGGCGCCCGGTGTTCAGCTCCGGGGCAGCCCGCCGGACCCGTACCGAGCCCGCGTCGAGGTCAACGTCGGAGCAGCGCAGTTCGGCCAGCTCCTCCGGTCGCATGGAGGCGAAGGCACCGAGTAGGACCATCAGCCGCCAGCGGATGCCGATGGCCTCGGCCAGGGCGAAGACCTGTTCAACGGTAGCCACCGGTCGCTCGTCCGCGTCCTCACGGCCCGCCCCACGGATGAAGCAGGGGTTCCTGCGGATCAGGTCGTCCTCTACGGCCGTCTGCATGATGGCCTTCAGGAGACGGTACGACTTGGCGGTCGTAGTGGCGCCGGTCGCCTTCCGCCGTTCTGCGCGCCAGGTCCTGACTTTGGCTGGGCTGATGGCGTTGACGTACTGGCTGCCGAACGTCGGCGCCAAGTGGAGACGAAGCAGCCGCCGGTACAGCTCCTCGGTGGTGGGCGCGACGCCGCGCTCATCGATCCAGCGGGTGGCGTACTCGGCGAACAGCACCTCGCCGGCGGTCGGATCGATCCAGTCGCCCCGGGCCTGGTCGGCTTGGACCTGGGCGAGGAACAGCTCGGCTTCGCGTTTGGTCTCGTACGTCTCCGGGGCCGCGCGCAGTACGCCGTCGGTTCCGGGGTAGCGAGCCTGCCAGCGTCCCGGCACCTCACGCAGGGTTCTCAACCGCGACAAGGGGGGCGACTACACGCTCACCGACCCCGAGAGCCGGCTGACCAAGCACTTCGTCGGCCCTCCCGGAACGGAGCCCGGCGAAAATGGTACTGCGTGGCTCCTGCAGGTCTCGGACCGCAACAGCAACATCATCAGCATCGACCGCACCGACGACGGCACACCCCTGGCGCTCGTCCATTCCGCCGGCTATAACCTCGTCCTGGCCACGGTCGAAGCGCGGGTCACCGGGGTGTCCCTGCGGGACAAGGGCGGGGCCGAACCCGCAAGCAGCGGCTGGGCGGCGACGGGCGAACCGTGGTGGAGGAGACCAGGTTCACCTGGGACGGCTCCACCCTCTGCGAACAGACCACCACCTCGGCGGACGTGCCTCACACCGTCGCCCTCACGTGGGACCACCAAGGCGTGCGGCCGCTGGCAAAGAGCGAGCGCATCTTGGCCGGGGATAGCGCGCAGTCGACCATCGACCAACGGTACTTCGCCATCGTTACCGATCTCATCGGCTCTCCGACCGAGCTGATCGACGAGACCGGCGAGCTCGCCTGGCGCACGCGGACGTCTCTCTGGGGAACGACCACCTGGGCCAGGAACAGCACAGCTCACATCCCTCTGCGCTTCCCCGGCCAGTACCACGATCCCGAAACGGGTCTGCACTACAACGTCAACCGCCACTACGACCCGGAAACCGCCCGGTACCTCACACCCGACCCTCTTGGGCTCGAACCGGCTCCCAACGCGTTCGCCTACGTTCACAACCCCTACCGCTGGTGCGACCCGCTCGGCCTCGCCCCGTACGACCCCCTCCGCGAGGGGTACACCTCGTCCCCGGGCTTTCAGAAGGATCCGTACCACCCTGACGTCGTCGAGAGACGAATCGAGGCGAATCGCGAGCTCTACGGCGTCAAGGACCCCGATGCCAAGGGAATGATCGGGGCCAACGGCACACAGATCACCAGCAAGACGTTGTGGAACCATGGGCCGTACCGAATCGACGTGGAAAACCCCGACCCCGGCGGGCGAGCGGGGCAGCTCCACTTCCAGGACCAGAGCAACAAGGGCGCGAAATACCAGTACGACTTCGATACAGGAAAATTCGAAGGGCTTCCACGCAGCGTCGAGAAAGCTGTCGGAAGCAGTCCGGGCTTCATCGCAGGGATCAGAAAGGGGCTCGCCGCACTCGGCGAGGGATAGGCATGCGAAACAATCCTCGAATGCGGGAGATCCTTCGGACAGACGTCACCGACCTGAGCGATCGGGACATTCCCCCTATGTTCCTTGAGGTCGTGGAGCGCGGGTGGTCCCTCACGGCCGCCGGTGGGCGCGTGCTGACCGACCTCCGTCCGGAGGCGCCTGGCACCTACGTCGACCGACTCACGGAGGAGACGACGGTAAATGGGAGGGGAATGATTGATTACGACCTCCCGGCCGCACCGGACAAACGTACGCCCCTCCTCGTCCGGAGATGCCTGGCGTATGTGTGCGCCTGCCTTCGGAAAGCGCAGGAGGAGTTCGGTGACACTCAAGTGAAGGCGTACGTCTCCCTCTCCTTCGCCGATACCGAGGAGGCCCTCCTCACCTCCAACGTCACCTTCTGCACCCCGCTTCCCGACGTCCGCCCCTATATCCCGGGCCTGGAGGCTGTTACGGACGCGGCCGTCGCGGAGATCTCGCTGGAGGACTGCTCGGCTTGGGCGTGAGGACCCCCTGGCCCCCTCTGCTCGTGCCCCATCCGTGCCCAGCAGAGCGGACAACAGCGGTCAGGTACGGCGTCCGAAGACCATCCCAACCTCGTGCGTCTCAGCCAAAATGCAGGTCAGGGCCAATACGACCGTTCAAGAACCGTTGATTCCCAAGCTCAGAGCGCGAGTTCGATTCTCGTCACCCGCTCCATGATGGAGGTTCAGGCCAGCGGCCCGGGGCTTCTCTGTGTGCCGCGCCTTGTCACCGTCCGGTCGGCCCCGGTGGCCTCTCCCTGGATAGTCGGGGTATGGCATCACAGCCCAGTCTTTCCGATCTCCGCCGTGCCAAGTTCGCCCGGCGTGTGCCCGCAGCACTGACCGAGCTTGCCGGTCCCGAGCACGGCACAGTAAGCCTGCCACTTCACCTGGCGTGGTCGGGCCTGACCACATTCGACCTCGACCAGCCCCGGCTACGGATGAGCTACTACCGCATCGTCCTGGCCGAGGGCCAGCACGATGATCTGGTCCGGTATCTCAATCGCGGCCTCCTCGTCAGCTTGTGGCCAACACTGCGCACACTGATCAGCCGTGATGTTCGTGAAGTCTGGGAACGCTCCTTCGACGAGTTGGCTCACAGCGCCCGGGCCGCTGCGTGAACCTCACCGACCTGCACCGTCGCTTGCTTGCAGATGTGCTCGCCGTAGGGGGTGCATACCCTCTGGCGCTTACCGGCGGCTACGCGGTCCAGGCACACGGCCTGGTCGACCGGCTCAGCCAAGACCTCGACGTCGCCACTGAGAACCCTGATCGCATGAGGACATTGCTGCTGCAGTGCGTGCCGGCCTGGAACAACACGGGTGGCAGGTCAGCGCTCTGGAAACAGACCTGCTCTCCGCACGCCTGATCGTCACCGATCCCGTCAGCCGTGAAGAGTGTGAGGTCGACATCCTCAAGGAAGCCCTCTGGCGGCCACCCGTACACACAGAGCACGGCTTGGTGCTGTCCCTCGAAGATGTCGTCGGGACCAAGGTCCGCGCACTCGCCGACCGCGGACTCGCCAGAGACCTGATCGACGTGCAGGCCGCTGCGGACCGCTGGAGACATGTCGAGCTCGAAGAGCTCGGGCGGCGCCATGCGCGCGACTCCTTCGACCTGAGCGAGTTGCAAGCCCGACTGGGTGGATCCGACTGGATCGACGACACAGAATTCGCCGCCTACGGCCTCGACGAGCAAGCAATCACCGGGCTACGGCAGTGGGCACAGGCATGGGGCGACGACATCGGCGAACGACTCCAGGAACTGGAGGCTCCGCACGAAGACTGATGGCCGCATGGAGACCGTCACCCGCTCCGTGAAAAGCCCCAGGCCGGCGGCCGGGGGCTTCTTTGTCGTCCAGGCCACGCTACGTCGTGCGTGCGCACCGTCGGCTCGGCGTGATGAGCCCGCGCCGCCAGTCGTTCGCCCCGTCGACCCCGGTCTCACGTTGCAAAGCGCCGGCCGACGGGATGCAGCAGGGGATCGACGGCGTCGCGGAACCGCTGGTTCATGCCGAGCGTGGTGTCCTACGGTGTTTCGAACCCGTGACCAGCACCGGGGCCAGTGGACGGTGGCACGTGAACGGGGGCTCGACGGCTGAGGGGACAGCACTGACGGGATCGGATAGCCGAGCAGATCCGGTGAAGGTGGTAGACCTGTGGAAATCGCCCTGAACACCCTCCGCGCCATGGTGACGGACACCCCGCTCACTTCCATTCCACGCCTCGCCCTCGACATTCCCCAGTTGGTCGTCGGTGAGTTCACCGACCGGGCGGGGTTCGAGCGGCTGCTCCCCGGCACCTTCGGAAGCCAGGAATGGCTGGGCTCGGAGAATGACGACCTCCTGTTCGACAACAGCAGCCGCCAGATGGTCGCCGTAGGGCTCCACCTGCCCGCCGCGTCCGCTCCGGTACAGGCCCACATCCGTCTGCCCGCCGAGCCCCGAGCCGTCCAGGGCGGCCTCCTCGCAGAGGAGGTACGCGATTTCGCCCTCGCACGGACGAAGACGCTGTGCTGCGATCCCGAAGCAACGGAGTTGACCTGCCTGCGAGACCTCGCGGTCCTCGACACCCCGCTGGACGCCCGGGTCAAGATCGCCCCCGGTCTGACGCTCCTGATCCAGACCGGGGCGGTCACCGGCTGGAGCCTGACCGACCCGGCCCGATACCTGACGACCGGGTACAGCGCTCCCGACCCCGCGCCTCCCGCCCCGGCCACCAAGCTGCGACTGGCCGAGTACCTGGCACTGATCACCCGGCCCTTGGTCGACGCGGTGATGGACAAGGAGCCGGGCGCCTGGCTCCGGCTCCGTGCGACCGAACAGGCCCTACGCGTACAGCGGGAGGACCCGCACAGGGCAGCGGCCCTCCATCAGTTGGTGGCCCGCCTCATCGAGGACTATGAAAGCTGGTGAGCGAGGTGGGTCAAGACGCGCCGTTCCAGACAACGGACAAGCGTGCGAAGCAATCCTCGGATGAAGGTGTTGCTTCCGGAACGTAGCTGCGGAATGGGTGACGATCAAAGGGAGGGGAATGACGGACTACGACCTGCCCACTGCGACGGACGAACGCACGCCCCTCCTCGTACGGGAGTGCCTGGCGTATGTGCGCGCCTGCCTTCGGAAAGCGCAGAAGGAGTTCGGTGACACTCAGGTGAAGGCGTACGTCTCCCTCTCCTTCGCCGATCATGACGTGTAGCGATGCGCTCGCGCATCCGCCGGCCGACGATCTCCGCGGAGCGCACCACCGGTCACTCCGCCAGCGTGGCCGCCCACTGCCTGAAGATCTCGACGTACCGGGAAGGGTCGAACTGGTGCAGCGTGTGCACCGCGTCCGGCACCGACTCGTAGTCGACCTTCACTCCCGCCGACTCCATGAGCAGCCTGGCCCGGGCGGCCTGTTCGTCGGAGAGCGCTCCGATCAGGTCCCCGGTGTCCGGGTCGATGCCACGCATGTGGTGCGTGAGGAGCACCGGCGTCTTGACCTGGGGCAGCATCCGCTCGTGCGGGCAGTGCAATCCGACGGTGCCCTCCCAGAAGACCCGCGCCCACTCCGGGTCGTACTCCTTCATGTGCTGCGGGATCTCCTCCGCCACGAAGGACCGCGCCATCGGCGTCGCCGAGGCGCCGGCGGCGCGGAGGTAGCCCTCCCAGTCACCGACGGTCCACTGGTCACCGAGGTAGGTGCGGAACAGCTCGAACAAGGGGCCCGCCGCCTGGCGGACCGAGTGGCCGCACGTGGTGACGAGCTCGGAGGCGAAGAACGGGGCATCCTCGCACAACACGGCCCGGACCTGCCGGGGCATGGAGTACGCCGACAGCCAGGCCGCGAGGACGCCACCTGAGGAGTTGCCCGCGACGATGACGGGGCGCTTCACCACCAGAGCGATGAACCGGACCAGATCGTTGCCGAAGTTGTCGATGCTGTACCGCTTCGGGGTCCAGCTGCTGCGCCCCTGGCCCCGCAGGTCGACGGCGTACACGTGGAAGTCCTCGGCGAGCAGCCGCATGCTCTCCTCGTATCCCCACCATGAGCCGGTCTGCTCGGGGATCAACAGCACGGCGGGCTTGTCCGGGCTGCCGGCCTCGGCGTAGTTCATGGTGATCTCACCGAGATCGGCTTGCCGCTCGGGGTAGTTGTGCGGGACATGGACGTTGCGCGGTGCGGGATCAGTCATTGTTGCCGGCTCCTTCTCCTGGTTTCCGATGTCCACGTGCACGCACTGGTGGACACAGCTCTCCACGCTGTGCTGAGGCACGGGTTCCTTGCCGTCTCCGTCGATCACCGGCGAACCCGTGCAGGAGTGGCCCAGGGGCCGAGGCCTGCGATCGAAACCGGTCTCCGCGCACCGTCGTTCGGGTGAGTCATGGCGCTAGTATTCGAGTCGTGACCAGCGCCGAGCACCGGCTGTTCCGATGAGTGGCACGCCGGTACGGACCTCGGGACGACCGCTGCACGGTGAGCCGATCCTGGAGCGAGCGTTCCGGATCCTGGGTGCCTTCGCCGAGGCCGGGGAGGGGCTGCCGCTCCACAAGCTCGCGGCTAGGGCTGGTCTGCCCAAGAGCACCACGTCGCGGATAGCGACCCAACTGTCAGGTGTGGGCGCTCTCGAACGCCTCGACAACGGTGATTTCGTCGTCGGTCTGCGACTGCTCGAGATCGCCTCGCTGGCGCCCCGCGGTCACGGACTGCGCGCCGCCGCGCTCCCGTTCATGGAAGACCTGCACCAGGTCACCGGCCAGCACATCCTCCTCGCGGTACGCGACGGCCACGAGGCCGTCCTCGTCGAGCGCCTGTCAGCGCGGAACGCGGCAGCGGTCAAGTACCGCGTAGGCGGCCGACTCCCCCTCACCGGCACCGGCATCGGCATCGCGCTGCTTGCCCACGCCCCCGCGCAGGTGAAGGACGAGGTACTGGCCGGTGCGACCGACGCGGGGCACCTCCGTCGGCTCATGGCCACCATCCGCCAGGAGGGCGTATGTGCCATGACTGTGCCCAACCCACTGCGCACCGGGCCCACCACGATGTCCACGGTCGCCGCCCCGATCCTGAACCGCCGCGGTGACTCACTGGGCGCGCTGTCACTGGTCGCCCCCGACGAAGGGGGGTCCCGGGTCGCCGCTCAAGTCGCGTTGCGGACGGCGAGCCTGGCCATCTCCCGGGCGGTGGGAACGGCCGGAGGCAGCGAGCGCGCCGATGAAGTCCCGCCGTGAACGAGCAACTGCCCTGCGGCGGAATCGAGCTGTCACCCGACGGGATCGAAGCCTGAGACCGAGCGGAACTGGTGCGTCAGAGAGGGAACCCCGAACATCCGAATCCCTTCATAGTCGGTGCCGCAGGCAGTCAACTCCCCCTCTCTGAAGGCCCGATGACTCAACTCGCACGCACCTTCCGCAACACCGTCCGCACCGCGTCACTGACTGTGGCGGCGCTCGGCTCCACAGCCGGGCTGATCGGTGGCCTCATGGCCCCGGCCGCATCCGCTGCCGAGCCGGCCGATCAGACGTACGACAGCTACGTCGCACTCGGCGACTCGTACGGCTCCGGCGCAGGTCTCGGCCTGGTGGAGGACGCCGGCTGTGACCGCACCGGGGAGGGTTACCCCGCGATCATCGCCGGCGCGGTGAAGGCGAAGTCCTTCAAGAACATGACCTGCAGTGGTGCCACCACGGCAGAGATGGCCAAGGCTCAGGGCACCAACCCGGCCCAGCTCAGCGCCCTGTCGGCCGACACCGATCTGGTCACGCTGACCATCGGGGGCAATGACATCGGGTTCACCGAGATCATCACCAACTGCGTCGTCGGCAGCTTCGGCGATCCGACCGGCAGCCCCTGCAAGACGCGGTACAACGCGTCCGGCAGCGATGCCATCACCACGCGCATCAACTCCACGGCGGCCAAGCTGACGGTCACCCTGCAGTACATACGCGCCCTCGCGCCGAAGGCACGGGTCCTCGTGGTCGGATATCCGTCGCTCGTGCCGAACGACGGCAAGGCCTGCCGTCCCGGCGTCCCTTTCGCGGACGGCGACGTGCCCTACCTCCGCGATGTGAACAAGAAGCTCAACCAGGCCCTCGCCGACCGGGCCAGGAGCGCCGGAGCGGAGTACGCCGACACGTACGCGATGACCATCGGCCATGACATGTGCCAGAACGAAACAGACCGGTGGATCGAGCCCATCGATACGAAGCTCGCACCGGCGCATCCGAACAGGTGGGGCCAGCAGGCGATGGCCTACGGCACCTACAACCAGCTCCGCACGTAGGACCCGGTCTCCGGCCGCTCGCCGAGCATGGTGGTCGCGGGGTTCTTCGCGGAGGCCGGTCCCGGTGGTCGTGGGCGTGAACGCGCACCGGTGTCCCCGGCGACATCGGTGCGCGTCGTCCGGCGTGAACCTGTTTCCGTTTTGGAACGGACCTCAAGCCATGCCGGATATCCCGTCCTCAGTGATGACCTGCACCCTGCCCACGGTCTCCCGCATCGCGCCGATCACTTCCATGTCTCCGACGGACTGCGGTGGCCGTCGCTCAACTTGATCTTCAGTCCGAGCGGCGCACGGACGTGGGTTCATCGGCTTCGTCGGAATCGTCCTGGGAACGTCGCACGACGGCTGCCCCGCGCAGCGCGACGGCGCACCATACGGTCACCAGGAGCAGCGCGGCCGCGGCGAGGCCTGCGACCTCGAGGGGCTCCGGCCGCCAGCCCAGGGACAGCCGGGTGCCGATCATGACGGTGCCGAGGAGGACCTCCGCCGGTGAGTAGACCGGCACCCTGGCCGCCACGAACCGCAGGACGGCGCCCAGCACCAGGCCGATCACGGCCCAGGCCAGCAGGTAGGGCCAGAGCGCTCCCGGCGCGGCGGGCGGCAGGCCGTACTCCTCCGGGCCGATGCGGAACAGGGCGCCCAACCACCCCAGTGTCACTCCTGCGGCGGTGACGAGCGCCGCCCACAGCGCGTGGTGCCACCACGGGCCGGTCCGCACCCGCTCGTCCTCGTGCTCGTCCTGGGTGTCGACGGGGTTCGTGGTCTCAGGAAGATCCATCACACCCGTTGAGACGCTCACCGACCGCCGAACGTTGCATCGCGAACGTGTCGCGAGCATGCCGAAGGCACCACCGGCCGTTTCTCCGTGCGCGCTCGATCGGGGCCTGCTCGTCGGCGGCGTCGATGAACGCCTCGGGTCTCACGCGGAGGCGCCCGGCGTGAGGTTGGCATAGCGTTTCTCCTGATGGGCCGGGGCCGAGAGCAGCGATACGGGACGGCGGATCAGCGGTGGAGCAGCACGAGGGCAGAGCTTCCCGTCAGGTGGATGACCGATGGTGGTCCGTCCGTCTGCACGAGCTCTGGCGCGTCGCCGAGACGGCGCAGGACGTGGCGGGGCTGGCCGGTGCCCTCTACGACATGCTGCTGCGGATGCCCGGTGTGCTGGTCGTCGTGGGGACCCGCTGGAGCGGCGGAGTGCTGCACCACCTACGCAGCGTCACCTTGTCGAAGCCGAAGCCGTCGCTCGTGGAGATCGAACGGGATTACGGTGACCGGGGTGCCGCCGGGGCTCCGGAGGGTGATCCCACCGTCACCGTTCGCGAGGTGTCGGGGCTCGACGCCGCCCTGCCGCACGTCCAGGTGCTGAAGGCATCCGGTGCGCGGAGCGTGACCGAGTGTGCCGTGCCGCTGGGGCGGGGCGAGTGGGCATCGTTCATGGTCGGCACCGCGGACCGGGACCCGGTCGACGAGACGCTGCGGACCCGTTTGAAGCAGGTGGCCGAGGTCGCCATGGTCTCGGACAGGCGCACCATCGCACGGCGCGACGACGAGGTGCGTCAGGTCAGTGACGCCTTCCTGGCGGAGGCGTCGCTGCAGATGGATTCGAGCCTTGATGTCGAGAGCACCGTGCGGAGGGTGGCCCGCACGGCCGTTCCCGCCATCGCCGAGGGGTGCATCGTGCATCTGCGTCTTCCCGAGGAACTGACACCCGTGTCCTTCGCCCACATGGACGCCGGTGAGCAGCAGTGGCTCGGCAGGGTCGCGGCCGGCAACACCTGGCTCACGGATGTGCTGCGGCGGGTGCTCGACAGCGGGCAGGCACTGGTGCTGAAGGGCGGAGGGCTGGAGGGGGGTCCCTTCGGGCCCGCCTCGACGGGGACGGGGCGTAGCGTGCGCGCGATCAGTGTGAACCCGCTCAAGGCCCGGGGCCGGACCCTGGGCACCCTGACCTTCCTCTACCACCGGGTGGTCGTGGCCGAGGGGGCCTCGCAGTTCCTCGCCGGTCTGGCCGACAGGGCCGCGCTGGCGATCGACAGCAGCACCCTGTACGAGCAGCGCCGCCGCCACGTGGTCTCCCTCCAGCGGCATCTGCTCCCGAGGGAACTGCCGCGGATTCCTGGGCTGACGCTGGGTTCGGCGTACGAGGTGGGTGATGTCTCGCTCGATGTGGGCGGTGACTTCTACGACGCCGTTCCGGGGGCGCGGGGTGGTGTGACCCTCTTCATCGGTGACGTCTGCGGTCGTGGGGCGGAGGCGGCGGCTCTCACAGGCCTGGCCCGCCACAGTCTGCGCACCCTCCTCGAGGACGGCAGCACGCCCGAGCACGCGCTGGAACGGCTGAATCAGGCCTTGGTCAGGGAGGGCACGTCACGTTTCGTGACGGTGCTCGTCGTGGTGCTGGTGAGCGAGGGAGAGGGGTTCGGTGTGCGCTATTGGAGTGCCGGGCATCCGGCGCCTCTGGTGCGGCGTGAGGCGGGCACCGTGGAGGAGCTGCCGGCCCACGGGGATCTCCTGGGTGTGCTGGAGGACATCGAGTACGGCTCCGGGGCGGTGCACCTGGCGCCGGGGGACGCGCTGGTGATGTTCACCGACGGGGTGACGGAGGCGAGAGCGGCCGACGGTACGTTCTTCGAGTCCCGCCTCCCGGCCGCGGTGGCGCGGCAGGGCGCCGGGGATGCCCAGGGGTTCGCCGAGCGGCTGGCGGAGGACGTCGTGGAGTTCAGGGCGTCCGGTGCCGACGACATCGCCGTACTGGTCGCACGGGCGGAGTCCGGCGGATGAGCGGGGCTGCCGGGGAGCGGCGGATCGATCACGACCTCGTCTGGGTGGTCGAGGACTCGGCGGAGGATGCCGAGGCCATCGCTCGGGCGCTCGGTCGCACCCACCCGGATCTGACGCTGGAGTTCACCGACCGGGGTACGGGGTTCGCCGAGCGGTTGCTGGAGGCCGACCGGCGGCCGGGGCTCGTCCTTCTGGACCTGAAGCTGCCCGGTCCCGGCGGGGCCGAGGTGCTGCGGTCGATCCGTTCCCTGCCCGAACTCGATGACGTGGCCGTTGTCGCCTTCACCTCGTACACCGGCCCGGACGAGGTGGACGCGACCTATGCGGCGGGCGCCGACAGTTACATCTACAAGCCGGTCAACTTCGAGCTCTTCCGTACGGTGTTGAAAGGTGCGGTCGACTACTGGCAGTGGAAGGCGAAGGGCGGGGACGAGGGCCCTGCCGCTCAGCCTCCTTCCTGACCCAGGGTGAAGAAGAAGGTGGTCCCGCGTCCTGGTTCGCTGTCGAGCCACAGCTCGCCACCGTGGCGCTCCACGATCCGCTTGACGATCGCGAGTCCGACGCCGGTGCCGCCTCCGTGCTCGTCCTGACCGTGCAGTCTGCGGAACAGCTCGAAGACCTCCTGCTGCTGACCGGGCGGGATCCCGATGCCGTTGTCCCGGACCACGACGGTCTGCCGCGGAGGCCCGCCCGCCGGTGGGCGGAGCCTGTCGACCAGGACCTCGACCGTGCGATCGGGGCGGTCGGCGGCGTACTTGGCCGCGTTCACCAGGAGGTTGACCAGCACTTCGTAGAGCCGGTTCTCGTCGGCGTACACCTCCGGCAGATCATGTCTGATCACCCGCACGTGGGCCTCGGCCAGACGTTCCCCGGCCACGTCGAGTGCGGAGTCCAGCACCCGGTCCATCGGTACGCGGGTGCGGCGCAGCCCGCCTCGGCCGAGGCGGGCGAAGTGGAGCAGCGAGTCGAGCAGGTCGTCCATCCGGCCGGCCAGGCGCCGCATGGTGTGCAGCCGGCGGACGGCAGTGGTGTCGAGCTCCGCCGCGGCGTCCTCGATGACGAAGGCCGCGGCGTTGGAGATGCCTCGTAGCGGTTCCTTGAGGTCATGAGCTGCCACGTGGGCGAAGGAGTCCAGGTCGGAGTTGGTGATGCGCAGTTGTTCGTTCAGCACGGCGAGTTCCGCCTCGTGCCGGAGCACGACTCCGGTCAGCGTGCGCCAGAGTTCCTGCGCGGTGGCACGGTCGGTCGGTGTCCAGGGCAGGCACTGTCCGTGTACCAGTGCGCGGAACACGGCGCCCGAGCCGCGGGGGGTGAGCCGTTCGCCCCGCGGCCCGACCTGGACGGGCCTGGAGGGGTCGGTGGCCCACTGACGGGTGGTCGGACGGGCCTTGCGGAACCAGGCGAGGAAGTCACCCGCGCGGCTCAGCGTCACCATCAGGACCCCCGCGGGGCTGTCTGCCGTGCCGTCGGCGGGAAGGCCCGGCTCCTCCGCGAGGCGGTCCGTGGTCCAGACCGTGCCGGGTGCCGGCCCTGTCGCACGTGCTCGAAGGGCTTCGAGCAGTGCGGGCGGGACACTCGTCCCGCTGACGGTGCTGCGGCCGCCGCGGCAGAGCACCGCGCCATCGGCGTCCAGCAGTGCTCTGAAGGCGTCGTCACCGGCGAGGAGCGAGTCCTCCACGTCGGACGTGACCCGGGAGATGATCCGGTCGAGGCGTTGCCGCGATGCGGTGAGCGCCTCGGCGTGCTCCCGTTCCTCGATGACCGCGAGTTGGAGGGAGAAGGCCACGCCGAAGAACTCGCATGCCGCCCGCATCTCCGGGGGGACGGTGACAGCGGAGTAGCCGTGACAGGCGATCAGTCCCCAGAGCGCGCCCTCCCGGAGGACGCTCACCGACATGGACGACTTCACCCCGATGTTCCGCAGGTACTCCAGGTGGAAGCCGGACACCGTGCGCAGCACGGAGTTCGACAGGTCCAGCGGCAGGCCCGAATCCGCTCGGAGCGGCGGGTGCAGACCGACGCCGACGTCGTCCACGTCGGCGATCTCCCGGATCCAGTTGTCGCGGTAGAGCCGCCGTGCCTGGGGCGGGATGTCGCTGGCGGGGAACCAGAGCCCCAGCCAGGGTTCGCGGCCCGCGGCGATCTCCTCCGCGACCACTTCTCCCGGCCCGTTCTCTCCGTCGAAACGGTAGGCGACCACCCGCTCGAACCCGGTGAGCGCCCTGATCTCACGGACGGCCGCCTGGCAGCACTCGTCCGCCGTCATCGAGGACCGCAGTCGCGTCAGAGCTCGCCGGACCCCCTGGTAGAAGTGCCCGAAGTGCGGCGCGGCAACGGCGCGCGGCTCACACTCCAGCACCAGGAGGGGCCCCTGCCGGTGCGCGGTCACGTCGAACATCCGGGGGACACCCGCCACGTCGATGGCGACGGGAAGGACCAGGCTCGCCGCAGCGTGGTGCGCGCCGACCTCGAGCGCCTCGGCCCAGTGCTCGGGGGACAGCAAGCGCGTGACGGGTCCCCCGACCAGTTCCTCGGCGTCGATTCCCAGCAGGTGCCGCGCGTTCAGGGACGCGGTGTCCACGGTGCCGGTATCGGCCTCGACCGCGAGCAGGGTGCCGTGGGACTGGATCATGCCCAGCAGGTGGATGGGCTCCCGGACGCATTCGCTGAGGTCGAAGCCGATGGCCGCGGCGGCTTCGGCCTCCCGCTCGGGTTCCGGCAGGGACATCTCTTCTCCCACGTGCCGAGCCCTCCGTCCGGTCCGGCCGGACGTCCGGCTCGCCGCGATACTTCCACGGCGCCCCGCGCCGGAGGGGCCGGCGCGGGCGCGTGTCGCCGCTCCTGTCGGCTCCCACCGCCCGAGGCGACACGATCGTCCGAACCGGTGGCGGTGCGGGACGGCTCCATCGGGGACACCCGCTGTCGCTGGGACAGAACCCGGACATGCACAGGATCAATCCAGGATCGACCCGGCCCTAGTGTGATCGGTGCAAGCAGCAAGCACCGCAAACGAAGCCGCTGGAGATTCCGATGCGTTCGCGCCTCACTGCCCGTTCCACCCGTCTCGTCCTCGCCATCGCGGCGGTGACGGCCATCGCCGCCACCTCCACCGCGTGCGGCCCCGAGGAGGTCGAGGACGTCAGCAGTTCCTCGGTCCCCTCCGCCACCGACAGCCCGGCCGCCGGTGGCTCGGGTTCCGGCGACTCCGGTGCCGGTGAAGCCCCCGACGCCAGCGGCTCCAAGGACGAGGCCGCCGGCTCCGGTGACGGCGAGAAGAGCGGCTACGGGCGGTCCTGCGGCACCAACGACCTGGACTTCACGGTCGCCGCCGAGTCCCAGGCCGGCGGCTACTATCTCGTCACCGCCAAGGCCAAGTCCGGTATCACCTGCTACCTGGACGTCAACACCCCGAGCGTGTCCTTCGGCTCCGGCGCCGACGGCCTCGCCTCCCCGGTCGGACAGGGCGGCGAAGACCCCATCAAGCTCACCGGGTCCTCCGCCGCCTACACCGGTATCAACCCCAAGTCCACCAACAGCGACACCGGTAAGGAGTTCGAGAACGTCATCATCGCCGTCACCGAAGACGATCCCGACCCCGCCGAGCTGAAGCTTCCCGACACCGCCAGCGTCGACAAGCCCCTCGTCACCAACTGGACCACCGATCGCAACGCGACCGTCCCCGTCATCGTCTGACGGGCCTGACCGGCACCGTCGACAACTCGGTCTTCCTCCCGGTCGCTCCGCAGGCCCACCGGCCGACCGGTCGCCTCCGCGCTGGTCAGGCCCGGGGGACCCGCCGCACAGGATGCCCGGCCCGCCCCGTGACGTCGCCCGGCGCGGGCTGACGCAGGCCGATCACGACACCTGCGGCGACGAGCAGGGCGCCGACGACATCTGCGAGGCCCTCCTCGCCGAGCCCGAGCGCCACGGTGGTGACCAGTGCACCCACCGGGACGAGCCCGGCGAAGAGTCCGGCGCGTGCGGCACCTAGGCGGCGCAGCGCGTCGTACCAGAGGAAGAAGGCAGTGGCTGTGACGAGCACGCCGAGGTAGCCGAAGGCGGCCGCCTCGCTGAGGGTCGGCAGGCGCAGCGAGTCCGTACCTTCCAGGAGGATGCCGGCGGCCAGCGCCGCCGGATAGGCGGCGACTCTCAGGGGCCCGAGTAAGGGCAGCAGGGGAAGCGCCAGCAGCGAGAAGGCGACCTCTCCGACGAGCGCCCCCAGCGACAGCAGCACACCGTGCGGGCTGCCGCCGCCGAGCCCTGCGGCCACGGCGGCGCCCAGGGTGACGACAGCCCCGGCGCCGACGGTGCGCGCGGCCGGTCGGCGGCGTTCCGTCAGGGGCCCGACGAGTGCGAGGACGATGGGGAGTGCCCCGACCACGGTCCCGATCATGGCAGGGCCGGCGTGCCGGGTGGCTTCGACCAGAAAGATGTTGAAGCCCGCGAGGCCGGTGGCGGCCGGCGCCAGGAGGAACAGGAAGTCACGCGGCGTCAGACCGGCCCGGGGTGAGCGGCGGTGGCGTACGACGGCCAGGAGGATCGCCGCGGCGAGCGCGTAGCGCAGGGCCGGTCCGCCGAGGACCGGATAGTCGGCGATCGTCGCGGAGACGGCCGCGGAGGTGCCGACGAGCAGCATCGCGGCCGCGGCGCCCGCGGCCGGGGCTGCGCCGGCCCACGGGCCTGAGCCCGCCGCAGGCCGCGCTCACCGCACGGGGAAACCGAAGGTGTAGCCCTGCTGTTCCAGCCAGGGCAGCAGCTCACGCAGGGCGGCCACGGTCTGGGAGCGCTCGCCTCCCGCGTCGTGGAAGAGGACGGTCGGCCCGTTGGAGATCTCGCTCTTCACGGTGGCGACCATGGCGTCCACGCCGGGGTGCTCGAAGTCCTTGGTGTCGACGTTCCAGCCCAGCGGACGCATCCCGTGGGAGGCGGCGAGCTGCCGGCTGTACGGGGTGAACGCGCCGCCGGGGGCCCGGTAGTACTGCGACCGTACGCCCCCGGACGCCTTGATGATCATGCGTTCGGCGTCGAGGATCTGCTGGGACTGGTATGCCTCGGACTTGGTGTCCATGGCGGTGTCGTGCGAGACCGTGTGGTTGCAGAGCCGGTGCCCGTCCGCCACGACCGCCTTGACCAGGTCCGGGTACGCCTCGGCCTGCGGACCCACCATGCAGAACGTCGCCTTCACACCGCTGTCCTTGAGCAGTTGGAGCACCTGCGGTGTCCAGACCGGGTCCGGTCCGTCGTCGATGGTGATGTTGACACCCCGGGCGCCGGCGTCCGAGGCGTGCGCGATGTCCGCCGCCACCTTGGTCACGGCCCGCTCCTGGGGCCGGGCCTCGGGCTGCCCTCCCGCGGGCTCGGCCTGCGCGGTCCACACCGACGCGGCCGCGGCCAGCGTCGTCACTCCGAGGGCAGCCGCGAGCAGCCGGCTGTTCCAGCCCCTTCCTTTGTGCTTCGCCATGTCCGAGCGCCCCTTTGTCGTGTCCGCCGATGCCGTGCGCCCATCAAGACAGCGGAACGTCCGCGCGGGCTGCCTCTGTTACCGATCAAGGACGAATCCGGAGGGGGCCGGCGACAATCACGGCAGTTCCCCGGCATCGGCCGATGCGGCCGGGACCGCTCAGCCGGGACGTCGGCGGACCGGCGGCCGTTACAGTGGCCACCGTAGAGCGGGGGGACGGCTGTGGACTTCGGAGTACTGGGCCCGCTGACCGTGTGGCGCGCCGGAGTACCGCTGGAACTGGGCACGCCGAAAGGGCGGTTGCTCCTGGCGGTCCTGTTGAGCCGGCCGGGCCGCTCGGTCACCGGGGACGCGCTGGCCGAGGCGCTCTGGGGCGAGGAGCAGCCGAAGAGCGCCGCCAAGAACGTGCAGACCTACGTCCACCGGCTCCGGCAGCGCCTGGGAGACGCGGAGCGCATCACCCGGGAGGACCGGGGCTACAGCGACAGCCCCGTCGCCTGGGCCGGCTGAGAGGTACCGCTCGCCGGTCCTTCGCCACCCCGCTCCAGCAAAAGCCTCGGGCCGTCGGCCCGAGGCTTTCGTTGTCCCGGGGGCGTTCCCGGGCTTCACCGACCTTGAGGGACAGCCACGCTCAGGCTGCCGACGGGTCAGATCGTCGGTGTGTCGTCGACGATCTCCTTGTGCGGCTCGACGACGAACTTCCAGCCCTCGCTGGGCTCCAGGAACCGCACGCGGGTCGGGTAGATGTCCAGGGCGCGGCGGTCGCGGTTCTGGGGGTTCGTGTTCTTCCGCCCCCGAGCCGGCTCCTCGTACAGGTCGACCTTGACGTCCGGAACCGCGGCGACCTCCTCGCCCCAGCGCTGGACGACACCCGCACCGAAAGCGTCCCGCGCGGAGGTGTAGAGCGCATCGAGGGAATCCCTGTTCCCGTTCGGAACGAAGAGGGCGAGGTTCAGCAGGACGCCTGCGCTCTGGAGGACCTCGATCTCTTCACCCGCCTTGTCGGCGACCCAGATACCGGCCTCGTCGGCATTGCCCGGGAGGACGTGGACTTCCTCGCCGTAGACCGTCCTCGCGGTGAAGGACCCTCCCTCGAAATTCTTACCCGGCTCCGTGAGGAAAGCCGGGGCGTAGCAGTCGAGAGGAAGGCCGTCCATCCCCGCCGAGACGAAGATGCCGTCCTGGAGGCCCAACTCTGCAATGTCCTCGGCCGCAAGACGTCGAGCCGTGACCTTCTCGGTATTCACGCCATTCCCCTTTTAATTGTGGCGTCCGGTGAATTCATAAATACTCTACCACGGAAACGATCAACGACTTCCCGTTAGCAGACCTTCTCCCCCGCCCCGGCGAAACGCGGCACTCATAGAGAAATGCCTCGAATTTCTGGAGGCGTCGGCGAGCGATATGGGAAAAGGCTTGAGAACTGCATTGCCGCACGGATCCGCGCGAACAGACCGGGCGTCCCTATTCGGCGGACCGCCCACCGGGCCTGCGGTCGGCGGGCAGCGCGCAGGCCGGTGAGCCTCCGGGCAGACGGTCACGGTGGGTGGCGACGAGCCGGTAGACACCGTGGGCGATCCAGCTCACCGGGGGCAGGGTCAGCAGGCCGCCCGGCCAGGCCCAGACACCACCGGCACCCAGCATGAGCTTGGCGACGGCCTGCGCGCCGCCGTACACCGTGCCGGACGGCACGACGTACAGCACCTCGTGTTCGGCTCGCTGCCGGGTGACGCCGAGGGCTTCCAGATTCGCGAACTGCCACGGCGTGACCGTGCAGTTCGGGCGCAACCACCGCACGAGGTGGTTCACCGAGGTCGTGCAGAAGGCGCAGTCGCCGTCGTAGACGAGGACAGATCGATGCGGCATGGGCCCATCCTGCCTGAACGAGGCGCGTGCGGGTCGCCGCGGGGCCCTCAGGCGTCCCAGGCACGGGGGTGGGTCAGCGCCTCCCACTCGGGGCGGAGCAGGGAGAACACGGCGAGGTCGTGGCGGCGGCCACGGTGGAGACAGGCGGCGCGGCTGACGCCCTCGCGGACGAAGCCGGATCCGGCGAGGACGGTGAGGGCCGGGACGTTGCCGGTGTGGGTCTCCGCCGTGAGGCGGTACAGGGGGAGTTCGCCGAACGCCAGGTCCACCAGGGCGTCGAGGGCTTCCGTGCCGTGGCCCTGCCCTCGGTGCCCTGGGGCCACCGGATATTTCCGCCCCCACGCGCCCCGCCGGCGTCATCGGCGTCACCGTTCCCCAGCCGGCCGGAGGGAAGGCCGCACGGTCCGAATGAGGCGTCAGGGGCGGACGGTCCGGACCCTGTCAGGGCGCTGAGGCGGTACGCGTGGCGCCCGCGGCCTCGGCACAGCGTGCGGCGAGTTCACCGAACGCACGGGCCAGTTGGGGTGGGCCGATGACGTGGATGCCGGCGTCGAAGCGGCCGAGGGCGGAAGCGAGGCCGGTCCACGACCAGGAGCCGAGGGTGAGGCGACAGCGGTCGGGGCCCAGCTCCTCGACGATGCCGTCCCGCAGGTAGGGGGCCACCTCCTGTGCGGGGAGGTCGAGGACGACCTCCCCGCGGCAGGGCCAGTCGGTGACGGAGCCGTCGGTCCCCCGGAACCGGCCGATGACGAAGGCGGCCACGTCGTCCCCGGGGAGCTCACGCGGGGTGAAGCGCGGGCCGGTGGGGACGCGCGGGCGCAGGCGGTCGACGCGGAAGGTACGCCAGTCGTCGCGGTCGAGGTCCCAGGCGATGAGGTACCAGTGACCGCGCCAGGTGACGAGATGGTGCGGCTGTGTCCGACGGGACCGCCCGGCGGGGCCGTCGCCGACGGGCCCGTAGTCGAAGCGCAGCTCCTCCCGGGCGTGGATGACGCGGCTCAGCTCCAGGAGGAGCTGCTGCGTACCGGCCGGGGACGCGTCACCGGTGTCGGGCGACGGAACGGCCGTGACCTGTAGCAGGTCGATGCGGCGGCGCAGCCGGGGCGGCATGACCTGGCCCAGGGTGGACAGGGCCCGGGCGGCGTCCTCGCCGATCGTGCCGCTGGTGACCGCGGACTGCAGGGCGAGGGCCAGTGCGACGGCTTGGCCGTCGTCGAACAGCAGCGGAGGAAGTTGCGCTCCCGCGTCCAGGCGGTAGCCGCCGGCGGGGCCCTTGAACGCGCGGATCGGGTAGCCCAGCTCCCGCAGCCGGTCGATGTCGCGGCGCACCGTCCGGGGAGTGGTGCCGAGCCGCTCGGCCAGCTGTCCACCGGACCAGTCGCGATGTGTCTGGAGGAGCGAGAGCAGTGTGAGCAGCCGCGAAGACGTCTTCTGCATGCCCTCCAGTCTGGCTCAGTACAGGACACATCCTGTCCGCTACCGGTGGAATGGTCGAGCTCAGGTTTTACCGGGGAGGCTTTCGGCCCCCCGGCCACGAGCGAGGAGCGAACCATGTCCGTCACGACCACCACCCATCTGAACTTCCGGGGCGACGCCCGGGCGGCCCTGGACCACTACCGGTCCGTGTTCGGCGGGCGTGTCACCGCCGTCACCTACAAGGACATGGGCGACGTGCGGAACGAGGACGAGGCGGACCGGTTGGTGTGGGGCGAGGTCGTGGGCGACAACGGCTTCCACGTCATGGCGTACGACGTCCCCTCCTCGCTGCCCTGGGACCCGGGCAGCAGGCCGTTCTACGTCTCCGTGCGCGGTGACGACACGGACGAGATCAGCGCCCTCTGGCAGAAGCTGGCCGACGGCTCGACGGTGGTGCAGCCCCTGGAACCGTCGCGGTGGGCACCGCTGTACGGCATGCTCACCGACCGCTTCGGCGTGACCTGGGTCCTGGACGTGGCGGCCCCGTACAACGGCTGAGCCACGCGCTCCGGTCAGAGGGGCGTGAGCCGGGTGCGCAGGAGGCAGAATTCGTTGCCCTCCGGGTCGGCCAGGACGTGCCAGCTCTCGGAACCGGTCTGGCCGACGTCGGCGAGCCTGGCGCCGAGAGCGAGCAGCCGCTCCAGCTCGGCGTCCTGGTCGCGGTCGGTGGCGTTGACGTCGATGTGCAGGGGGAGCTTCCCGGCCCGCGGATCGCTGCTGGGGCTGAGGACGAGGGTGGGCTGCGGGCCGCCGAAGCCGGCGTCGGGCGGCCCGATCTCGATGCTTCCGTCGTCCTCCCGGCCGAGTTCGACGTAGCCGAGCACCTCGCTCCAGAAGGCGGCGAGCCGGTCGGGATCGGCGACGTCGAGGACCAGTTCACTGATGCGGCATGCCATGGCCGTCAGTGTAGGGAGCGGGCATGGTGACCACCGTCTCCGGGACGACGAGCAGTCGGACGGCGTGCCGAGATCGCCGGATGCCAGGAGGGGAAGACCAGGAGGAGACCTTGGCCACATCGGGCCCGGTCCGGGGATGCGAGGGCGGCGGTCACCTGTTGGCCACGGATGGACCTGCCCCATCCTGAACAGGAAAAACAGTGACAGACGAGAACGCCCGCCGTGCAGCAGCCGCCCTCTCCCGCCCCTTCACCGTCCGTGGACTGACCTCGCGCAACCGGATCGCCATGGCACCCATGACCCGGGACTTCTCCCCGAACGGCGTACCCGGCCAGGACGTGGCGGACTACTACGCCCGCCGGGCCGCCGGCGGGGTGGGCCTCATCATCACCGAGGGCACCTACGTCGATCACGACTCCGCCGGCACCAGCGGCCGCGTTCCCCGCTTCTACGGCGAGGACTCGTTCGCGGGCTGGTCGGGCGTCGTGGACGCCGTGCACCGCGAGGGCGGCACGATCATCCCGCAGCTGTGGCACGTGGGTGTCACGCGCGAGGAGAACGCACCGCCGGTGGCGGAGGCGGAGCCGGTCGGCCCGTCGGGCGTCACCCTGGCGGGTGAGCCCAAGGGCCGCGCCATGACGCAGAAGGACCTCGACGACGTCGTCGCGGCGTTCGCCGACGCGGCCGCCGCCGCGGAGCGGCTCGGCTTCGACGGCGCCGAACTGCACGGCGCGCACGGCTACCTGATCGACCAGTTCCTCTGGGAGGGCAGCAACCGCCGCACCGACGCGTACGGCGGCGACCTCGTCGCGCGCACCCGGTTCGCGGCGGAGATCGTGGCCGCGTGCCGCGCCGCCGTGTCCGACTCCTTCCCCCTCTTCTTCCGCATGTCCCAGTGGAAGATGGGCGTGTACGACGCGAAGCTCGCCCGGACGCCCCAGGAGCTGGACGCCCTCGTGACACCGCTGGCCGAGGCCGGTGTCGACGTCTTCCACGCGTCCACCCGCCGCTACTGGCTGCCCGAGTTCGACGACGCCGACCTGAACCTCGCCGGGTGGGTCAAGAAGATCAGCGGGAAGCCGACGCTCACCGTCGGTTCGGTCGGCCTGGACGGCGACTTCTTCGGTGCCTTCCAGGGCAACAACTCCTCGGTCACCGGCATCGACCAGCTGCTCGACCGGCTGGAGCGCGACGAGTTCGACATGGTGGCCGTCGGCCGTGCGCTGATAGCCGACCCCGAGTGGGCCGCCAAGACCCTGCGCGGGAGCACCGAGGACATCACGCCGTTCGCCGCGGAGATGCTGAAGACCCTGCGCTGACGGGGGCGGGCGGGGCACGGCTCCGTCAGAGCGGCAGATCGGCCGGCACGACGCGGAACGCCTTGTGCCGGCCGATCCGGCGTACTGCGGACTTTCCTGCCCGTCCGGGCCCGGCCCGATGTACAGTTTTTGAGTCCTGTCGTCTCCGATAGAGGTGGACGTTGCGCATCTGAGGTCCGCGATCATCGCGCGGTACGGCCCCTGCCGTAGCCCGTCACGCCCTGTCGGCTTTCCTGCCGCCCCGTGACCCACCGCGTGGATGCGACCTCGGTGCATGAGCCGTCCTCCGTACGCCCGGAGGACCGCACCCCTTCCTCTCCCGGCCGGTCGCCGCGTGGTGCTCGCATACGAAGCCCCTGTTCACACGCTTGCGACTGCGAGGATCACATGTCTCACCCCACCGCGCCCGCCACCTCCCTGAGCTGCTCCGCCCTGTCCTTCCGGTGGCCGGACGGCACGGAGCTCTTCGAAGGGCTCTCCCTCGGTGTCGGCCGTGGCCGCACCGGGCTCGTCGGGACCAACGGCTCCGGCAAGTCGACCCTGCTGCGGCTGCTGGCCGGCCGGCTGAAGCCCTCCGCCGGTTCGGTGACCGTCGGCGGGCACCTCGCGTACCTCCCGCAGAACCTCACCCTGGACACCGGCCTCCGCGTCGAGGACGCCCTCGGGATCACCGGGCGGCGTACGGCGCTGCGCGCCATCGAGGCGGGCGACGTCGCCGATGAGCACTTCGAGACGGTCGGCGACGACTGGGACGTCGAGGAGCGGGCCCTGGCGACCCTGGGGTCGCTCGGCCTCGGCGACATCGGCCTCGACCGCACCGTGGGGCAGCTGTCCGGCGGTGAGACCGTGCTGCTGAGGCTGGCCGCGCTGCTGCTGGAGCGCCCCGACGTCCTGCTGCTCGACGAGCCGACCAACAACCTCGACGTGTTCGCGCGGCGCCGGCTCTACGAGGCCGTCGACTCCTGGCGCTCCGGGGTGCTCGTCGTCGTCAGCCACGACCGTGACCTGCTGGAACGGGTGGACCGCATCGCCGAACTCCGTGCCGGTGAGGTGAGTTGGTACGGCGGCGGCTGGTCGGCCTACGAGGAGGCGCTGACCACCCAGCAGGAGGCGGCCGGGCGCATGGTGCGGGCCGCCGAGTCCGACGTACGCCGCCAGAAGCGCGAGCTGGAGGAGGCCCAGGTCAAGGTGGCCCGGCGCCAGCGGCACAACAAGAAGATGGACGCCCAGCGGCGGGCCCCGAGGATCGTCGCGGGCGAGCACAAGAGGTCCTCCCAGGAGGCGGCGGGCAAGCTCCGCGGGCTGCACGAGGACCGGCTCCAGGAGGCGCGGGAGCGGCTCGACACGGCGTCGGAGGCCGTCCGTGCCGACGCCGAGATCAGGGTGCGGCTCCCCCGCACCGCCGTCCCGGCCGGCCGTACGGTCCTGAGCGCACAGGGGCTCCGACCCCGCTTCGGCGCCCTGCGCGACGGCGCACTGCACGTCCAGGGGCCCGAACGGATCGCGCTCATCGGACGTAACGGGGCGGGGAAGACGACGCTGCTGCGCACCCTCACCGGGGAGCTCGCACCGGAGGCCGGGGAGGCCAGGGCCCATGTGCCGCTGCGCTTCCTGCCGCAGCGCCTCGATGTGCTGGACGACGCACTGAGTGTCGCCGCGAACGTGGCGCGCATGGCGCCGGGGACCACCGACAACGAGATCCGCTCCCAGCTGGCCCGCTTCCTGTTCAAGGGAGCACGCGCCGAGCAGCAGGCGGGCACGCTCTCGGGCGGCGAGCGTTTCCGTGCCGCCCTCGCGGCGACGCTGCTCGCCACCCCGGCGCCGCAGTTGCTGATGCTGGACGAGCCGACCAACAATCTGGACCTGGCGAGCGTGCGGCAGCTGACCGGCGCTCTGGAGTCCTACGAGGGCGCGCTCATGATCGCCGGGCACGATCTGGCGTTCCTCGACTCGGTCGGGATCACCCGCTGGCTGCTCGTGGGCGAGGAGCTCACGGAGCTGAGCGCCGAGGAGGTGCGGGAACTGCTCGGCGCACCCGACGCGGTGTCATGAGCCGCCCGGCATGTCGGTCGGCAGCTCCAGCCACCGCGCCGTGCCCGGCTCGACGACGTACGCGCTGCCGTCCAGCCGCACCTTGACCCCCGGGCGTTCCGAGTCCGGGACGGCGATCCTGACGCGCTCCGCGCGGATGCGCAGGTCCACGTCCCAGTGGCGGCGGAAGCGGAGCCGCATCCGGAACTTCGAGAGCTGGGGCAGGGTGGCCGGCGCCAGCCACAGGGCGTCGTCGCGGGTCTCCAGGCCGGTCATGCCGCGTTGGACGAAGTCGAGGGTGCCGGCCATCGCGCCCAGGTGGATGCCCTCCTCCGTCGTACCGCCCTGGATGTCCGCGATGTCGCCGATCAGCGCCTCCTCGCAGTACGCCCAGGCGTCGTCGCGGTTCACCCGGGCAAGCACCCAGGCGTGGACGAGGGAGCTCAAGGTCGAGCCGTGGCTCGTGCGCTTCACGTAGTGGTCGACGGTGGCCCGCCAGGTCTCGTCGTCGAGTTCGTGTCCGAGCCTCCGGAACTGCGCGGCGAGCTCCTTGGGGGAGAAGAGGTAGCCGAGCATCAGCACGTCCGCCTGCTTGGACGCCTGGTAGCGGTTGACGGTGTCGCCCTCCGCCTCCAGGATGCGGTCGAGCCGCCGGATGTCCCCGTACCGCTCCCGGTAGCCCGCCCAGTCCAGCTCCTCCAGCTCGCCGTAGCCGTCGAACTGGCTGATGACGCCCGCGTGGTGGGGGACGTGCAGCCGCCGGGAGATGTCGTCCCAGCGGTGCAGCTCCGCCGGGTCGAGCCGGATCAGGTCGAGGAGCTGCCGGCAGCGGCTCGTGGGAAGGGAGTGGCAGAGATCGCCGGCCCGTGCCAGCACCCAGGCCGCCGTCACGTTCGTGTACGTGTTGTCGTCGAGCCCCGCCGTGCCGGAATCCGGATAGGCGTCGTGGTACTCGTCCGGCCCGACGACCCCCCGGATGCGGTACCTCCCGAGGCCGTCGTCCCAGGTGGCGCTGTCCGCCCAGAAGCGGGCGATCTGCATGATCGTCTCGGCGCCCTTGGAGTAGAGGTACTCCGTGTCGCCGGTGGCCTGGCAGTACTGCCACACGTTGTACGCGACGGCCGAGCCGACGTGGTGCTGCAGCCGTGAGTGGTCGGGCAGCCAGCGCCCCGAACGCGGGTTGAGGTGGACCTCCTGGGTCTCCTCCCGCCCCTCGTCGGCGCTCTGCCACGGATACATCGCACCCCTCCTGCCCACCGCGCGCGCGGCGGCGCACGCCGCGGGGAGCCGCCGGTGGCGGTAGTCGAGCAACCCCCGGGAGACCTCGGGGAGATGCAGGTTCAGGAAGGGCAGGACGAACAGTTCGTCCCAGAAGACGTGCCCCCGGTACGCCTCTCCGTGCAGCCCTCTGGCCGGCACCCCGACGTCGAGTTCCGCGGTGTGCGGGGACAGGGTCTGGAGCACATGGAAGAGGTGCAGCCGCAGGATGCGTCCGGGCTCGCCGGGCACCTCCAGTCTGGCCTGCTGCCACAGATCGGCCCAGGCACGGCGGTGCGCGGTCCGCAGCGGGTCATACGCCGGAGCGGCGGCCACCGCGGACGTCGCGGCCCGCAGCGGGCTGCCGATCGCCGGGTCACGGGAGGTGAAGAGGGCGACCGTCTTGTCGACCACGGCGTCGGAGCCCGGGGCCAGCGGCAGCAGCATCGTCTGGTGGACCGCGCGCGGCTCCTGACGGGGTTCGGCCCGGTGGTCACCGTTCCGTTCCGGGCCGCAGGAGGCCACGGTGCGGGCGGCGAGGGCGACGGTGATGTCCGACTCCACCGTGCGACAGCGCAGCCACACCGCGGACTCCGGCTCCGTGCCGGTCTCCCAGCCCGTGAGGTGGCGGTCGGCCAGCTCCCGGTACCGCGCGACACCGGTGTTGCGGACGTCCCCGTCGATCGCGGACTCCACCTCCAGCTCCCCCGACCAGCCCTCGGCGGTGAACACCGTGTGCAGCGCGGCGAGATGGGGGTCGCCCATGTGCACCAGGCGCTCCTGCCCGACGGTCAGCCGGCGGCCCTCCCCGTCCTCGTAGACCGAGTGGCGGGTCAGCGTCCCGCCACGCAGGTCGAGCGACTGGCGGTGCTCCACCAGCGAGTCGTCGTCCGGTGTCAGCCACGGGCCGGGGCGGGCACCGGCGGGGTGGACGCGGTAGCGCAGTGGCAGCCAGTTGGGGAGGTTGACCATGTCCTCGTTCTCCACCTGGCGTCCCTGGACGGAGGACGTCAGGCGGTTGTAGCAGCCCGCGACGTACGTACCCGGGTAGTGCGTGTCACCCGCCGGGGTCTCGGGCGCGGCTCCCCGGGTGGCGAAGTAGCCGTTGCCCAGGGTGCACAGCGCCTCGCGCAGACGTTCGTTCTCCGGTTCGTACCCCTCGTACGCCCAGGTCCAGCCGCGTGCCATCAGTCCTCCCCGTCGATCAGCAGGTCGCCCGGGTCGGCCACCACGAGGTCCGCGCCGTGCCGCCGCAGGTCGTTGGCGCTCTCGGGACTGTCCGTCCGGTCCACCCCGATGACCAGCCCGAAACCGCCGCGCCGGCCGGCTTCCACTCCGGCCAGCGCGTCCTCCACGACCGCGGTGTCCCCGGCCGGGACCCCCAGACGCCGCGCCGCCTCGGCGAACAGGGCGGGGTCCGGTTTGCCGGGCAGCTCCAGGCGGCGCGCCTCGTTGCCGTCGACCACCGCCGTGAACAGGTCCAGGAGTCCGGCACCGGCCAGCAGCTCGGTCGCGTGCCGGGAGGCGGACGCGGCGGCGAACGGGACACGTGCCTCGTGCAGCACGCGCAGGAGCCGGACCGTCCCCGGCCACACCGCCACGGGACGGGCACGCAGGCTGCGGGTGAACGCCTCGTCCTTGCGCGCGGCGACGGCCCACACCGTCCCGGTGCCCGGCGGGTCGTCGGGGCTGCCCTCGGGGAGGCCGATCCCCCTGGCCCCGAGGAAGGCGGCGGCACCGTCCTTGCGCGACCTGCCGTCGACGTAGCGCCGGTAGTCGTCCGCCTCGTCGAAGGGGCGCTGCCCCTCGTGGGAGGCCAGGCAGGCGTCGAAGGCGAGCTTCCAGGCGGCGGCGTGCGCCGGGGCGGAGTCGGTGATCACACCGTCCGTGTCGAAGACCACGGCGTGCACGGAGAGCAGGACTGCGGCCGGTGACGGTGCGCGTGCCATGAACGGGTGGTCCCTTCGTCGAGGCGTCCCCCGTCCCATGGCACCAGGTTCCGGGCCGGGCCGCCCCTCGTGGCAGACCTTGGCAAAATGTCGGAAAAGTTTCTCTGCGCCCCTTTCGGGGCTACCGTAAAAGCATGGCCAGAACCGAGCGTCAGACCGATCGGCAGGCGGAGTACGTGTGTCCGGCCTGTAAGCAGCCCGTCGAGACCGTCCTGGCCCGGCACAAGACCCTCGGCATCTTCGTCCCCCAGTGGGGAGCCGGACCGTGCCACAACCCCGCGTGCCACCGCCACGAGGCGGAGCCGGGGAACGACACGTCCGACTCCGCCCGGGGCCCGGGATCCGCCGGCAGGCGGTGAGGGGCCGAGCCCTTCAGGTCCAGGTCTGGTTCGGGTCGCCGGAGCAGGGGAAGAGCACCGCCGGGGTGCCGTTCGCCGTCCTGCCCATGTAGATGTCCACACACTTGCCCGCGATGCCCGCGACCAGGTCCTGTGTGGAGTTGAGACGGAACTGCTGAGCCTGATTCCCGCTGCAGTGGGCGACCTGGATGGCCGTGAGGTTCTCCGTCGAGGCCCACGCGACGTCCATGCACATGTTCAGGGCGCGCACGGTGCCGTCGGACCTGAAGTCCCAGCGCTGGGAGGCGGATCCGTCGCAGGTCCACAGCACGAGCTGGGTGCCGTCCTTGCCACTGCCCGCGCTCAGGCACTTGCCGGTCTGGGCACTGACCAGGGCGCGTCCGGCGGGCTTCGGTGCCGTCCCGGTGGCGGCCTTCTTCGTGTCCGTCCCGGCCGTCGCCTTCGGTGAGGCGCTGGGCTTCTTCTTCACCGCGGCCGCCGGTGCGGCGGACGACTTGGTCACCTCCGGCTCCGGGGACTCCGGGGCCGCCTTCGGCTTCTTCTCGACGGATTCCGCCGAGGGGGAGGTGTCGGCGCTGGGGGAGGCCGAGGGGGACTCGGCGGTGAAGGCGCCCGGCCGGCCCGAGGGGCCGCTCTGGAGGACGGTGCCGGTCGTGGCCGAGGTGACCAGTCCGGCCGCCGAGTCCTTCCGGTCGCCGTCCGGGGAGAGCGCGAAGGGCAGCGCGATCAGGAGGGATCCGACGATGGCGGCGGCGGCCAGCAGCGGCTTCTTCGGGCGCCCCGCGTGCGCCTCGTCGGTGCCGGTGCCGGTGCCGGATCCACCGGGTGCGGTCGCTGTAGCCGTGGCCGTGGCCGGCCGGTCCGCCGCTGCGGCCACTCCGGCCGTGGTCGTGGCTCCGACGGTGCTCGTGGCCGTGGCCGTGGTCGACGGCTCGTCCGCCGCCGTCGCCGGCCCCTCGGTCGTCGTACGCCCACCGGTGGCAGCCGTCGCGGCCGGGGCGGTCGCCGCGGCTTCGGGGGCCGAGCGTTCCGCCTCGGGAGGTGCCGACGCGGTCACGGGCGGCACGGCGGCGGCCGGGGCGGGCCGCCGCTGGGCGCCCGTCGGGGTCAGGGCGCCGCTGGGCACACCTGTGCCGGCCGGAAGCGCGACCGCCTGGCGGACGGCGGGGGGCCGGGCCGCCCCGGCCGCCACCGAGGCGGCGGGCTCGGGACCTTCGGAAGCCCGGGGAAGGGGCATCGGATCAAACCTCCGTGAGACATGGGTACGACGACGGGCCCGTACGGGTCAGGCGAACGACCACAGGTGGTCGTCCCCGTCCGAGCAGGTGAACAGCATCAGGCCGGCGCCCCGGCCACCGGCACCGTTTTCGCCCGCGACGTCCAGGCACAGGCCCTTGCTCGCGTGGTTGCGGATCCAGAAGGTGCCGTTCGCCCGCTTGTCCAGGAACCACATCTGGTTGTCCCCCGAGCCCGGTCGGCAGTAGTACTCGTAGACCCGCGTGTGCACGGGCTTGCCTCCGAAGTCGGGCAGGTCGGCGCAGTAGTTGTCCTTGCTGTTCCGGATCGTGAAGAGGTCGGCCCCACCGGGGCCCGCGCCCTCCTGGTTGACCACCAGGTCCCACAGCTGGTTGTCACCGCTCGTACCGTTGCAGGTGAACTGCTCGACCGAGCCGTTGACCTTGCCCTTGCCGTAGTCGGGTACGTCCACACAGAGCCCGGTCACCCGGTTCTTGATCAGGACGCCCGTGGCCGTCGAGAACTGCGCCGACGTGGGCAGCGCGCCCCCGGCCCGCACCGGTGCGCTGCGGGGGGCCGCCTTGGAGGGCGACGGCTTCTTCACGGTCTTGGCCTCGGTCCGCTCGGGCGTACTGCTCGCCGTGGCCCTTCCGGCGTCCACCGCGACGCGCTCGGCCGGCGGCGGAGCGGCGGGTGCCTTCGTCGTCGCCTCGGGCGACGGTGTCGCGGAGGGCGAGGCGGGGACGTACCTCCCCGGCGGGCGGCCGCTCTGCCCCTTGTCGAGAGGCAGTACGTCGGAGGAGACCGTCGCCGCGGTGGGCCGGGTCCGGGTCTCGTCGTCGCTCGTCCCCATGAAGAGGAGCGGCACCGCGATGAGGAGGCTCCCTCCGATGGCGGCGGCCGCGAGCAGCGGCTTGTTGGGCCGGGGGGACGGGGGCTCACCGGCCGCCGCCGTGGCCGAGGGCGGCCCCGTCATGCCACCGGCCGCTGCCGCCGCGATGGTCTCGCCCTCCCGGTCGGCGGCGGAAGCGGATGCCGTGGCACCGGTGGTGGCGACGGCCGGCTGTGCGACGGGGTCCGGTGCGGGGGTGGCGACCGCACCGCCGACGGTCTCGGTGTGTCCTGCTGTCACTCCCTCCGGCGGCGCACCCGCGGCCCGTCCGGCGACGGGGGTACGCGGGGTGAGTGCGGGGTCCGCGGCGGTGCCGGAGACCTGGGGCAGAGCGGTGGCACGGCGTACTGCCGGTTGTGCGGAGCCTTCTTCACGGGCCATCAGTCACTCTTTCCGTTGCCATGGGGGAGACCGAACGGGCCGGAGCAGCGCTCGGGCCAGGGGCCCGGGGCCACGGCGGCGGGGTCTCCGTCGAGAGAGGCGTCGAGCCGCGCGAGCGCGGCGTGGTCCTGGGTGTCGAGCGGTGCTCCGCCGGTGGCGGACCCGGGTGGGATTCCGGGGAGTTCACGCAGCAGGATCAGGGGTGAGGCGGGCGAGGCGCTGTCCTGGCGGATGTCCAGGACCCGGAACACCGTGCCGGGCGGGAAGACCACCTCGTCGGTCCTGGTGTGGTCCGCCGCCCCCTCGAACAGCTGGCGCACGCGACGCCCGGTGACCGACCAGATCACCTGGCGTGCGCCGCCGGGCATCGGCTCGTCCCCGTCGAGCGGCAGCGCGCTGACCGGGCCCGCGTCCCTCAGCAGGCTCCCCGGTGCCGGGGTCTCCTCCGGACCCGCGCCCCGCACGGCGGCTCCGCGGAAGGCGGGCAGCCGGCGCAGCCCGGACGCCACGCAGGCGGCGAAGGGCAGCAGTCGTCCGTCGCCCGTCTCGAAGGCACGGTGCAGTGCGGCGTGGTTCAACGGCCCGTCCGAGCCCCGGAGATAGAGCCGCAGGGCGATCAGGTCGGCCCGGGCCGCCTCCTGCTCCCGCCCGCGCAGTGCGGGCATGCGCGTGAGCATCCGGGCCACCGCGGCGCCGTAGCGCTCCCATTCGGCCTCGGCGAGCGTGCGGAACGCCGCTCGCTCCTCCTCCGTGCTGCTGTAACCGGGGAGGTACGGCGCCGGGGCGAATGCCTCGGCCCCTCGGACGGCACCCTGCGGCCGTGGCGCGACCGGCGGGGGCGGCGTCACGGGGCCGGGGGTCGAGGAGGTCACGATCATCCTGGCGGGAGCGGGGGGCGGCCCGGGCTCGGCGGGCGCCTCGGGCTCGACGGGCACCTCGGTGGGCGCGGGGGCGGCGGGCGTCTCGGGCTCGGCGGGCGCCTCGGGCTCGGCGGGTGCCTCGGGCTCGGCGGGTGCCTTGGTGGGCACGGGGGCCGGGCGGGCCGGCTCCGGGGGGCTGTCCGGCTCCAGGAGCTGGGCCAGAGGGATCCGGGGGCCGGCCGCACGGGGCCGCGAGGCCGGGGCGAGCGCGCGCACGGGAGACGGGGCGGGCACAGGGTCCTGGGCACGCGACGAAGCGGGAGCAGGAGCGGAAGCGGAAGCGGAGGAGACCGGGGCGGAAGCGGAGACCGAGGCGGGAGCACTCGCCCGCACAGGCGCGGGCGCAGCCGCCGGCACGGGCCGCGAGCGTGTCGCCGTGCCGCCGACGGGCGCCTTCGGGGCCGGCACCGAGGACCCGGCAGGCACCGGGGCCGGGGCCGGCACCGGCGCCTGCCCGCGTCCCGCCGTGGAGCCCGGTCCCGGTACGGGGAGGGTCCCGAAGCGGAGGCTGCGCAGCTGATGCTGACCGGCCAGGCGTCGCAGGGTCTGGCCGCCGTCCACGCAGGTGCCGTGGACCACGAGCCGCGCGCGGGCGCAGACATCCGGGCCCAGGGAGTCGAGCAGCCGGGAAAGCTCCGGCCAGAGCGACGCGTCGAGCGGTTCCCGGGCCCGGCCCAGCTCGATCACCGGGCCGTCGGGCGCCACCGGACGTCCGGCGACCGGCACAGGGTCGCCGCCCGGCCCGCTGATCCACAGCCCCGCCCGTGTCACGCGGACCTGCCAGCGGTCGGAGAGCGTCAGCACGCCCTGCTCCCCCTGCCCTCGGCCCGGCACCGGTGAACTCCACCGCAGTAGCCGGGGCTCCTCCCCGGGTGCACACACGACCGCGTCGACGTACGGGTGCCAACGCGGGGTCCCGTCGGCGTCGGCGATCGTGGCCCGTACGGCGTACCGGTCCGTCAGGCCGCCCGCGGGCAGCAGCGGCAGCCCGGTGTGGACGACGACGTCGTGCCCGAGGGAGCCGGCCAGTGAACGGCCCGCCTCCAGTACGTCGTTGCGCCCGCCAGGGGCGAGCCTGACCCGGGAGCGTGCCGAGGAGGGCAGTGAGCCGACGGCTTCGGCCACGTCGGCCGGCAGGACGTCCTCCCCGTCCGGGACGCCGACGAGGACCAGGGGGCCGCCCCGGTCCACGGGTATCGCGTAACAGAGGTCCCCGAGGCGCGGGGCGAGCGCGTCCTTCGGCCGCACGAGCAGTCCGGCGGGTATCTGCTCGACGACGCAGCCGCCCGTGGTGCTCTCCGCACGGTCGGGCGGCCCGGGCTGCCAGGCCGGAGCGGGCTGGCGAGGGCCCAGAGCGACCGGTTCCGCGCCCGGCGAGAAGCGCCACCAGCCGCACACCGTACGGGAGTCGGGGCGCACTCCCGGCACGAAGAGACCACCGCCGGGTACGACGAGGACGACCGCGTCGGGCGCGATCACCTCCAGTCCCCAGGCGTCGGCTATGCGGCGGGCCGGTGCCTCCCGGCCCGGCCTGTCGTCACCGGCACCGGACATGACCAGCCTGACGGAGGTGACGTCCTCGTCGCGGAGGGAGTCCAACAGGGCGGCGAGGCGCGGCCACAGGCCGTCCGCCGCCGCCTCCACGGCCCCGGTCACCACGGTCACCGTGCCGTCGTCCGAGGCCAGGGAGCGGGCCAGGTCGGCGATGTCGGCGGTGGTGAGCGAGTCATCCGTGGACGACCTGAGCAGCACGATGCCGTCGTACTCCTCGACGGCGAAGACCGCTGTTCCGACGGCCTCAGGGGTGCGGCTGTGCCCGGTCTCCTTCTTGCGCTTCAGGGACCATCGGCTCACAGCCCGACTCCGAGCTCAGTCATTCGGTCCTCACGTGTCCACACCTCGGCAACCACACGCGTCCCACATCACCCAATCGGGCGCAACTGGTGGCAGAGGCAGGGCAGTCACGTCATGAAGATTGAGTGAACATACGACAACTCCCCCTCCCTGTAACGGAGTCACCGGTCACTCCGCACCAGCCGTCGCCGTCCCGCTCACCTCCGTCCCGACGAGCAGACCCGGCTCCAGCACGGTGCCCGCGAGGCTGGACGGGTTGACGTACAGCGCGTGGCCCTGCGGCAAGCGGTCCAGGAGGGCTCCGACGGCGACGACTTCGAAGTCGAAGCCGCCGACGGAGTTGAGGTGTGGCGAGGAGGTGCAGACCGGGACCACCGGCTTGCCGTGCTCCACGGAGGCGGTCACCAATCGTCCGTCCGGCAGGGTCAGCACCGCCACGTCGGCGGTGGCGAGGGCGCGGTACACGTCCCCGGCCGGTCCGTACCCGGTGGCAGCGAGCTGCAGGGCCCCGTCGACTCCGTCGGTGGCCTCGGGCCAGCCGAGCGATTCCGGGGAGGGGCGGTACGCCACGTTGTCCTCCCACTCCTCGATCTCGCCCGTCACCCCCGTGCGCCACCGCCCCGCCACGGCCCACTCGGGCGGCGTGCCCTCGCCGTGCCAGCCGGGGTCGATCATGCTGATCCAGTGCTCCGGCGCACGCCGCGCCGCCGCGACGATGTCCTCGGGAGGCACGGGCATCCCCGCCGCACGCCGCTCACTCGCCTCGTTCACCCGCACGCACTCTCCTGACACACATGGTTTCCCTTCGGCACTCGCCCCGTCCCCTCCCTCACTCGCCTCGTCCGCCGGATCCCTCCGACGAGGCGGCGAGATCGGGCGGGCGTATCTCCGTCCAGTCCTCGGCCCTGGCCTCGGGCGTCCCGGTGTCCTGGGGCGAAACCATCACGAGATAGCTCTCGTTCGCCCTCGGTCGCAGGTCGAGGAGGTGGAGGGGCCGCTTCGGAAGCCACACGGTCCGGGCCGCCCCCGTCCGCGCGGCGACCACCCCGGCCAGGTGGGGATCCCCCGCGCCCGCCCCGAGCGGGACGACCGGGACGCTCCGGTCCAGCGCCGCCAGTACGGGGTCGTGCAGGAGCAGTTCGGCGATCTCCTCGTAGGGCACCGAGCGGGTGCCGCCGTCCGGCCAGGTCATGTCCACCCGCCCCGGGGTGGTGCCTTCCATGTCCAGCACGTACCCGCCGGGCTGCTTCCCTCCGGCTCCGGCCCCGCGCCCGGCCCACGGCGCCAACGCCCCCGTACGGCTCATGTCCCCGTCGGGCGAGATCACATAGCGGTCCGCCCACAGAGGGCTCGCTGCGGTCCTACCCGTCCAACTGCGCCCGGCCGGTGTCCCGTTCCGGGAGGTGAGGAGGGTGCGGGCGTCCAGCGCGCCGTTGCGTTCGAGATGGTAGGCGGCCAGCACCGTCGGATCGTGGGTGTCGCGGCCGAGGGCCGCCGCCGCGGCGGCCAGCCGGAGCAGTTCCGCCCGCAGGGCCTCGTCCCGCGGATCCCCGTCGGCACCCAGATGGAGCACCTTCGTCACCAGGGCGCCGGGGTCCGGACGGTCCTCCACGCTCTCCACGGCCCGCACCGTGGCCCACAGCGCGTTCTGCCGGTGGACCGTCGTGACCGGCACCGGTGCCCGCAGCCCCAGCACCTCGCGGGCCCACCGGTCCGGGCCGGCCTGGGCGATCAGTTCACGGGCCCGGTCCACGGAGGGCAGGGAGACGAAGGCGGACAGGGCCGTCCCCCGATCGGTGGCCACCCTCGCCGACGCGGCCTCCAGCATCGCCCGTACGTCGGCGGGGTCCGGCGGCACGGGCCGGGCTCCGGAGGTGGACGCCGGGCCGTGGTGCGCGCGGGTGACCCGGTGGAGCAGATCGAGGGTCAGCTCGCCGTGGTCCCGGAGGTCCGCGTCCCCACGACGCATGACGTCCAGGGCCCCGATGCCCCGCAGCAGTCGGTGGTACGTGCCGTCCGGGTCGTCCCTGTCGTGTTCCACGTCGAAGCCGAACGTGATCCGGAGCGCGCGGACCAGGCGCAGCGCCGTGTCCCGGGCCATCGCCGGGGTGAGGTCCGGGGAGGTCTCCAGCCCGGCCGACGCGGCCAGGGCGTCGAGTTCGTCCGGGGTGGGCTCGGGTCGCAGCTTCTCCATGTCCACCGGGTCCCCCGCCGGTGTCGTGGCGATCCCGTGGTCGTAGAGCTTCCCGTCGGCGTAGCGGCTCAGGTGCTCCCTGGTGGGGGCGTAGACATCGCGCCGTGTCACGTTGGAGACGTCCTGGGCCGCCGACAGCACCGCGAACGGGTCGGGGACGAACGGGCTGCTCCGCTTCAGGGCGGCGGCGGTGTGCCCTTCCGGTCCGCTCCCCCAGCAGGACAGGAACACGATGGGGGCGTCCCGGTCCATCCGCGCCAGGCTCGGGCGACGCCGGAGGAAGCCGCCGGTCTCCGAGCCCGGGACCGACACGTCGTTCTGGTACGGCCTGTCGACCATGCGGGACAGGCCCGGCAGGCCGTGGATGAGGAAGAAGTAGGGCTTGCGGCCCTTCCACGGGACCGGCCGGGGACCTCCGGCCGGCTTGCCGGTGACCGGATCGTAGACGTACCACTCCGTCGACCTGGTCAACTGCTGGAGCCACGGCTCACGTTGCAGCACGTCGGCGCCAGGGAGCACGGCACGGCCGACGGGGCGGCCCTCGTCGGTCAGGGTGTAGGACAGGACGTCGCCGTCCTTGAGGGTCCTCCCGTCGCTCGTGTGCAGGACGCCTTCCCCCGGTCCCGTCCGGCCTTCGTCCGGCCCCAGGTCGTCCGGGCCGCTGCCGATCCACTCGCCCATCGGTCCGCCGCCGAGGACCCGGTCGTCGGTCACCTCGATACGGTGTCGGCCGGTGTCGGGGCGCGGCCCCAGTGCGACCTCGCCGCTGTGCGACCACACCGTCCTGCGCACCCGGGCCGCGGCCCTGCGCGGCAGGTCCAGCCCCAGGGCACCGGCGTTCTCCGAGACGAGCACCACTTCGGCATTCAGCTCTCGCTTCGCCAATTCTGCGTCCTGCGAAAGCAGTTCGGCGAACTCCTCCGACGACAGCTCCCACCGCTTACCGGCGTCGGGCAGGGCCAGTCCGACCTTCGAGTGGTCACCGCCCTTCGTCCCGATCACATACGGGACGGGCGCACCGGGCTCCCGGGCCCACAGCGGCTGCCGGGCGTCCTGATCACCGCCGTCCACCACGTCGTACGAGGAGACGTCCACGTCCTGGACGGGCCTGCCCGTCCAGTTCCGCCCCAGCGGGGTGCCGTCCGGCGCGGTCAGGCGGGTGGCGTCGGACAACAGGCCCTGCCTACCCAGGTGATACGCGCTCAGCGACGCCCGGCTGGTCGCCCGCCCGGCCGCCATCGCCTCGTCCACCAGCTCGTACAGCCTGCGCACCCGGTTCGACAGGGCGTCGGTCGCGGGATCCTTGCCGGGGGCCTCCTCGCCGGGATCGGAGTCGGAATCGGCTCCTGCGTCGGTATCGGAGTCGGAGTCCGATCCGCTGTCCGAATCACTGTCCGAATCGGGGTCGTCCCCGGGGTTCTCCTCCAGGTGCAGCAGGCTCCTGGCGAGCCTGTTCGGGCCCGCGAAGTAGTCCTCCTCGCCGAAGTCTGCCGGGCTCAGCTCCGCGAGCCGGGTGACGGCGGCCGACAGGGGGGAACGGTCGACCGTGATCACCGCCTGCCGCCGTGCCGCCCGCCCGGTGGCTCCGTCGAGCGGACCGACTGTGCCGATGTCCCGGCCACCGCTCTCCGTGACGATCGGGAAGTCCTCGGCCCGGATCCTCATGCCCCGCACGTCCTGGACGTTCCGCACGGCCCGCTCGTTGAGCTCCAGTTGATGCCGGATCTCGTCGAGGAGAAGGCCCCGCACGGCTTCCGCCCGCCGGCCGCCGACCGTCTCGGCGTGCTCGACGGCGCCGCCGGACAGCGCGAACCTCGGGCCGTTGCTGTAGCCGGTGACGGTGACGCGGGGAATCCGCAGACCGGCCCTGAGATCCCGCAGGCCGGACACCACGATCAGCTCCGCCAGTTCGGCGACGTGTCGGCGCTGGACAGGGTCGGTGATGTCCCGGTGGCGATGCTCGAAGGCGACCCGGGTCCCGGGCGGGGGAGACGACTGCGGGGCCGGCCCGTCCTCAGCAGGTGCGGGCACCGGTGCGGAAGCGGGTGTGGGCGCGGTGAACTCCCCTTCGGATGAAGGGACATGTTCGTCGAGGGAGGCGCCGGGACCGAGCGTCAGCATGAAGCCGGGCCCCTCGGTGGGCACCACCGTGGTGGCGGGGTCCTGCCGCGCGGAGTCCTCGGGCCGGAGACGGGACCAGGATCCCGCCGCCGACGGCGCGCCCGGGGCCGACGGATCTCTGAGGGACACGACGACGTACGGAGATCCGGGCGCGGCGTTGCCCGTCAGGAACACCTTGTCGGTGGTGGTCCACACGCCCCTGCCGGTCAGCGCGCCGATGATGTCGCGCGGGTCGGCCCCGGTGGGCGCCCCGGCCTCCCGCACGGCAAGGACGACATCGGTCCGGAGGGGACGGCCGACGAGGTCCCGGTCACGCGACAGCAGCTCGCCGACCTCGTCGTACGGCACCCGGAGGACGGGCCGGCCGGGCAGGGACATCAGGAGGTGGCCGGAGTTCCCGGGGGCCCAGATGACGTACGGGGCCGGGCCGCCGGAGGTCTTCCACGGCGCGGGCTCCACGCCGCCCGGCTGGTGTCCGCCGCCCGGTTTGGGCAGCGCGGTGACGAGGACGTCCGTGTTCAGCGGTCCCGGCGTCCTGGGGCTGGGGAACCAGGTGCGTCCCGTCGTGGTGCCGTCGGCGCCGAGCAGCCGGGTCTCCGGTGCGAGGGCACCGAGCACCTCAAGGTGGAACGCCGCCAGAGCCGTCGGATCGTCCAGGTCCCGTCCCACCGCTGCCGCCATCGCCACCAGGTCGACGAGCTCCCCGCGCCGCGCCGGGTCGGCCCGCTCCAGGTGGAGGATGCGTGCGCCCTCGCTGTCCGGGTCGGGGCTCCGGCGCTCCCAGGCGAGCGCCGCCGCCGTCGCCCAAAACAACCGGGTCCGCTGGGCCGGCCCCACCTCGGCGCCGTCCGGCCGTCGCAACACGCGTGCGGTTTCGGCGTCGAGGGCGCCGGGCCCGTCGAGACCGTCCAGCTGCCGGGCGGCCTCCACGAGCAGGGGCAGCGGCACGAACGCGGTGAGGGCGGCATCGGTGCCGGGGGCCGTGGCGGCGTGCAGCAGGGCGGCGCGGTAGTCGTCGGCGCCGAGGACGGCACCGTCCGGCGGGCCGTCGGGCAGGGTCCCGCTGATCTCCCGTACGGCCTGGTCCAACAGGTCCAGGGTGAACGGTGTGACGTCGGCCAGCCAGGGGTCCCTGCCGCGCATCGCCTCCAGGGCGCCGATGCCGGCCAGCAGCCGGGGGTGGTCGGCGGCCTGGTCCACGTCCGCCCCGAAGACCGTCCGCAGGGCACGCACCAGGCGCAGGGCCGCGTCCCGGACAGCGGGCGGGGCCGGCCCGTCGTCCTGGTGGAGGCCGGCGGCACGGGCCACCTCGTCGAGCGCGGCGCCGGACGGCTCGGGCCGGAACTCCAGCCACCGCCCCCGCGCGCCCCGTGGATCGGTGCTCAGGATGCGGACGTACCCGCCGCCCTGCTCCGCGCTCAGCCGCTGGATGCCGCTCGGCCTGGTGGAGGCGAACACCGTGCGGCCGGTCTCGTTGGCGGTGTGCTGTGCGTCGCTGACGGTCGCCAGGGGGTCGGCGACGTACGGCATCAGCGGGGAGTCCCCGTTGACGAAGTCCGGTCCGCCGGCCGTCGCGTGCCAGCACTCGTCCATCACGATCACGTGGTCGTCGGAGAGGCGTGCCACACTCGGCCGCCGCCTGAGGAAACCACCGGTCGCGGTGGACCGCACCATGCGGCTCGTGCCGTCCTCCAGCGCCATGTCCGTCATGCCGGGGAACCCGTGCGCGGCGAAGAAGTACGCCGGCCGGCCCGCCCAGGGCACCGGATCGGGGTCCTTGGTCAGGACACCGGTGACCGGATTCTGGTGCCAGAGCTCCGTCGCCGACGGCATCTGCCGCATCAGCCCCTCGAAGCGGGCGGCCTCGGCGGGGTGGAAGACGAAGCGTCCGATCGACCGGCCCTCCGCGACCTGGGTGTACGACACGACCTCGCTCTCCCAGGCGGGCGCGTCCGCCAGGTCGTCCGGGCCGAGCACCTCACCCGGTTCGCTGACGCTCCAGGTTCCCGTCGTCTCACCGGGACGGTGCTCCGGTGAGACGACGGCCGGGCCATCCGCGGTCTGCGGGGTGAACCGCAGGGAACCGCTGGTGGCCCAGGTCATGTGGCCGGTGCGGTCGGCGACCGCGCGCGGCAGATCCAGACCCCGCGCACCCGCCTCCGGGACCAGCAGGACCACGGGGGTGTCGTCCGGCAGCCCGGCCAGCACCGGGTCCAGGGCGAGCAGCTCGGCGAACACCTCCGTGGTCACGCGGTGGCGGGTGCCGTCCCCGTCCAGCACGACGACGTGGTCGTGGCCGCCCTCGGCCGCCAGGACGACGTACGGCGCCGGGTCGGTGCCGCCGAGCGGGGGCTCCCCGTAGGGCTGCTGCGCCGTTCCGACCGCCCGTGAGGTGTCCAGGTTCCTGATCCTGCCGCCCGTCCAGTTCCGCCCCCGGCTGCCGCCGGTCCGGGGCAGTGTGCGGGCGACGGAGAACACCCCGTCCAGCACGAGACGGAACGCGGCCAGGCCGGCGAGGCTCGTGGCCCCTTCCACGTTCTCGTCGAGTGCCACCCGGAACAGCTCGCCGCGCTGCGTCTTGGTCACGGGCGCCTGCTCGTCGAGTCCCAGGACGTACCGGGTCACCGCGTCCAGGTCGAACGGGCCGTCACGCAGCGGGGACGCGGCCACCGACCGGCGCAGGGTGTCCAGCCGCACCAGGGTCTCGCGCAGCGTCGTGTAGAGCGGGGCCGCGTCGATCCCGGGGCCGTAGAGGTCCTCCAGGATCCGGTGGTGGTCCGGCTCGGCGGGCGGGCCGTCCTCCCCGTCGGCGTCCTCCCCGTCACCGTCCTCCCAGTCCAGGATCATGTCGAGGGAGTCGACGCTGCCCTCCGGGGACGAGGGTTCCGGCGAATCGAGCAGCAGCTGGGTGGGCGCCGAGGTGTCCGGCTCGCCCCGCTGCACCCGGACGAGCCGGTGATGCTCCGGTGTCAGGTCCAGTTCTTCGACGGGCAGTCGGTCACCGAGCATCGCCGCCTGGGTGGACTGCGCCAGTGACAGCGTCACCCCGATCGCGTCGAGTTCGGCGAGGGACACCATCCCCTTCAACGGCACCACCGCGGGCGGAGCCGGAGGATCCGCGGGGGCCGCGGACGCGGTCTTGACCTGTTCGGGTACGACCCGCACGCCCAGCCGGTCCGTGAAGAGCCTCGCCACCTCCTGCAACCAGCCCGCCGCGACGTCCGGATCGAGGCCGGGCCGGACGGATTCGCTCATGTAGCGGCCGGACTTGTCGTTCACCGTCCACCGCTTCAGCTCCTTGCTCCACAGGAACTCGCCGGAGACCCGGCTCATCCCGGGCTCCGACCGGCCCGACTCCCCGAACCGCGCCGCGATGCCCGTGTGCCCGAGGCCGTCCAGGTCCTTCCGGAGCTGATCCGCCGTCAGGTCCGGCGTCTCCCGCCGCATGCCGTCGAGCAGCGCGTCGAACTGTTCCTGCGTGAGGATGGCGCTCGGCTGCTCGCTGCCGAGGAGGACCCGCCCGTCCCCGGTCACGGTGTAGATCCACACCGCGTAACGCGCGCACCTCGCGGCAGATCCTGGATGTCATGACCACACACCAGGCCCGAAGGCTCTCCACAGAGGAGTCCCCTGGTCTCGACGCCCTGCGCCGACTGCTCCCCGAGGATGTCCCGGCACTGCCCGGCCGGTGAGTCAGAGCTTCAGCTGGAGGCGCTGACCGGGGAAGATGAGGTGCGGCCCACGGTCCAGGACCTCACGGTTCAGCTCGTACAGCGCGGGCCAGCCACCGGACACGTCCGCGCGCTCGGCGATCACCGAAAGGCAGTCGCCCGGCTCGACGACGTACGTCTCCGTGCCGGCGAGGTCCTCGGAGTGGCGGGTCGCGTCGCTGCCGCTGCTGCTGTGCGTGCCATCCGTCGAGCTGTCCGAGGACGAGTGACCGGTGGAACCGTTGCTCGAACTGCCGGTCGACTGCCGCTCGGGGGCCGGCTGTGCCGCGTCGTTCCGGTCCGCGCTGCCGGACTCGGAGGAGCCGGAGGAGGACGAGCTCGACGTACCGTTCGCACCCAGGCGTCCGCAGGTGGGCCAGGCGCCCATGCCCTGCGAGCGGGCGACGCGTTCACCGACGGCGATCTGTTCGGCCTTGGTGGCGAGGTCGGCGCGGGGTGCGTACTGGGCGCCGCCGTAGGCCCGCCAGGTGGAGGGGGCGAACTGCAGGCCACCGTGGTAGCCGTTCCCGGTGTTGATGCTCCAGTTGCCACTGCTCTCGCACTCGGCGATGCGGTCCCAGTCCGTTCCCGCCGTGAAGGCCGGGGCGACGACGGTCGGGGCGATGACGGCCCGGGCGGGAGCGGCCTGGGCGGGTACCGCCCGGGAGGGGGCCTTGGCAGGGGCGTCCGCGACGCTGCGGCCGGCGAGGCCGAGCACGCTCAGGAGGACGAGCAGAAGGGCGAGCACCGATTCGACGGGCCGCTTGGCGAGGGGTGATGCCGGCATGACGGTATTCCTCCGCTGTGCTCCGGAAGGTGTGCAAGGGCACGAACAGATAAGCCGCCGATATTCTTTTCAATGGGCTTTGACGCGTTCAACGTCCGCACATTCACTCGGGTGGGGGTCTTTCATGGCACTGTTCGGCAACGCGCACACCGTCGATCCGGCGGCGGCACAGCGCGACTACGCACGGCTTCTCGGACCGGGCGAGCAGGTGCACGCCGCGTATCTGCTGATCCGCGACACGATCCTTTTCACCGACCGCAGGCTCGTCCTCATCGACAAGCAGGGGATCACCGGCAAGAAGGTGGAGTACCACTCCGTCCCCTACCGGAGCATCACGCACTTCGCGGTGGAGACGGCGGGGACCTTCGACCTGGACGCCGAGCTGAAGATCTGGATCTCGGGCTCCGCGACCCCCATCCAGAAGACGTTCACCAAGGGCGTCGACATCTACGAGGTCCAGGCCGTCCTCACCCAGTACGTCGCGCGCTGACCCTGCACGAGCGCGTCAGGGCTTCCGGGCGGCAGCGGCGGCCGCCGCCCGGATACGGGCCATCTCCGCGCGGATCGTGGGGAGTCGGGCGTAGAGCGCCTCGCCCGGGCAGTAGGTCTGAAAGGTGTCGCGGTGACCGGCCACGGCATGGAGGTAGACCACCTCACCGCGCCTGTACAGGCTCTCGTCGTTCGTCGAGACCATCCGCACGATGCCCCGTGGATCGACGGCCCGGTCCAGCTTCCACGCGCCCACCTTCGCGATCCCCTCGATGAGCGCCTTCGGCACCTGTGTGCCGGGGTCGAAGGTGCCGAGGGCCGCGATCCCCACACTGTGCGCGTTGAAGCCGGTGGTGTGGGCCCCGCGCACGGAGCGCCCGACACCGCCCGCCCGGCCCTCGTACACGGTCCCGCAGCGGTCGACGACGAAGTTGTAGCCGATGTCGTCCCAGCCCTCGCCCCGGACGTGCGCCTCCTCCATCGCGCGGAGCATCGCGGGGGCGTCGGCGCAGTCGTACGCGTTGGTGTGCCCGGTGTGATGGACGAAGACGGCCCTCACCGTCCCCGTGTACACCGCGTCCTCCCTCACCAGGCTCTCGTCGGCGTGCCACTGCGCCCGGGTGACGATCGCGGGCCGCGGGGCTCCGGCCGGCGTGGCCGGCTTCGCGGTGCCCCCCTCGGGCGCGACGAGCCGTACCGGCGCGTCCCGGAACACCAGGAACGCCAGCGGCACGGCCATGGCGCACACGGCTGTTCGGCGAAGCCACATAGGGCCACCATGCGGGCTGACCAGCGGCGTCGCAGGTAACCGGCGCCCGATCGGGTGACCTGCGGCAGCGCGGCTGCGGCAGCGGCCGACGGTCAGGGAAGGGCGACCGCCTGCTGCTGCTCCATGATCCGCGCCGCGCGGTGCGGGGACGTGTCGAGCCGGGCCAGCACACCGGGGACCGCGTTGTTGGGGAGGATGAGCTCGAAGAGCGCGGATATCTCGGCGACCAGGTCCGGCGGCTCGGCCATGGCCTCGGTCACCAACTGCACCCCGGTCCACGCCCCGACGACCAGCCTGGACGTCGCCGCCGGATCGACGTGCGGAAGGAGCTCGCCGCGCTCCTTGGCCTCGGTCAGCATCTCCGTGTTGAGAGCGATCCAGTCCGGCCAGCGGGTACCGAACAGCCCACGCGCACGCGGGTCGACGGACAGCCGGATCGAGGCACTGAGCAGGGGTTCCCGTGGCAGCCGGTAGGCGAGGAGGAGCGCCGTGTCCACCCATTCCTGCAGCTTGAACGTCTGCGGGGTGACCCCGTCCGACGTCACCGCCTCCTGGAGGACGCCACGGGCCAGCTCTTCCTTCGACGTGAAGTGGAAGTAGAGCGCGCCCCTCGTGAGACCGGCCCGGTCGAGGATCGCTGCGATCGTGGCGGCGTCATAGCCGTGCTCGTCGAAGACCTCGGCAGCCGCTTGCAGGAAGATGCGGCGCGTGCGGATCGCCCGTTGCTGTCGTGCCAACTCGCGCTCCCCTTTGCACGTTGCATGAAGCTTCAAAAAGTACCGGTGAACCGGTACCATATCAGCGTCGTAACGTCCGTTTTGCGCCATGTCCAGGAGGGCCGTGCCCGACATATCCGCCGGTCCGATCCCCCCGCTTCCCGCGGTCGAGGACCGGAACGACGTCCTCGAGGAGTACGTCCACCTGCGACGTTCCGACATGCTCCTCCTCACGTCCTGGCAGCGCACGGAACATGGCGAGTTCTCGCTGTCCGCGAGGTGGCCGGCGCCCGGGTCCGGCCTCTCCTACGACCCGCGCATGCTGACGCAGACCGTGCGGCAGAGCGGCCTGGTCATCGCGCACGCGGCCTACGGCGCCCCCCTCTCCGACCACACGGTGCTGAACTACTTCGACTTCACCGTCGCTCCCGGGTTCGACGTACCCGGCGGGACGCCCTGCGACCTCACGGTCGAGGTCACGGTCAAGGACGCCAAGGAGCGCGGGAGGAAGGTCAGTTCACTCGACATGGAGTTCCGCATCTACCGGGAGGGCCGCCTGGCCGTCCGCGCGGACTCCGAGTTCGGGTGGCTGTCCACGCGCGTCTACCGCCGGCTTCGCGGCGATCACTTCACCGTCGACTGGAACGCGTGGCCGCTGCCCGCTCCGGTCGACCCCCGCACCGTGGACCGGGTCGACCCGTCGGACGTGGTCCTGGCGGCCGGAGACCGGACCCTCCATTGGCAGTTGCGCAACGACGTGGCCAACACCGTGCTGTACGACCACCCGGTCGACCACGTCCCGGGGCTCGCCCTGATGGAGGCGGCCGATCAGGCCGCGCGGGCCGCCCTGCACCCCGACCCCTTCGAAGTCACCACCGTCACCAGCGCGTTCGAGCGGTACACCGAACTCGACCGCCCCTGCTGGATCGAGGCGGAGGTCCTGGCCTCCGCCTCCGGAGAGACCTCCGTCGAGGTCACCGCCACACAGGACGGCACGGCGGTCTTCCGGAGCCGGCTGAGCGGCATCCGCGGCTGACGGCTCACTGGTTGACGAAGCCGCCGTCCACCGGCAGGACCGTGCCCGTGAGGAAGGGGCACCGGTCGCTGAGCAGCCAGGCCGCCGCCTGGGCGATCTCCTCCGGTTCGGCCGTACGCCCCTGCGGTGTCATGCCGTTGACCATCTCCTCCAGTCCGGGGTTACGCCCGAACCAGTCGGCGGTGATCTCGCTGCGCGTGGTGCCCGGGGCCACCGCGTTGACCCTGATGCCCTGTTGGGCGTACTCGTCCGCGGCGGCCCTGGTGAGACCGATGACGGCGTGCTTGGCCGCGATGTAGGGCGCGGCCGAGGGTATGGCCACCAGGCCACCCACGCTGCTGTTGTTCACGATGGAGCAGGTGCCGGAGTTCGCCAGCATGGCCGCGATCTCGGGCCGGAGGCAGTTCCAGACGCCCCTCACGTTGGCGTTCATGACGGCGTCGTAGACGTCATCACCCATGAGGTGCAGCGGAGTTCGGTCTCCGCCGAGTCCGGCGTTGTTGAAGGCAGAGTCCAGTCGGCCGTAGGTGTCGACCGTGAAGCCGACAGCACGGGCGGCGTCCTCGGCCACCGTGACGTCGCAGACGACGTACGAGGCTTGCGCCCCCTTGTCCCTCAGTTCGCCGACCAGGGAGGCGAGTCGGTCCTCCCTGCGCGCGGCCAGGACGACCGTCGCGCCTTCCTCGGCGAACACCCGGGCCGCCGCCGCGCCGATACCGCTGCTCGCCCCGGTGATCAGGACGACTCTGTCGTGAAGAAGATCGCTCATGGGGGCAGTCTGGCAGGGCGCCCGCCCTGCGACCACGGCCATGCACACCCCAATGCTTCGACGCACAGTCACGGCAAAAACAGACCGTACGTCCTGTTTTCGACCTGCTTCCGCCACGGGACCGACCGCGTAACCGCTGCGGGCCGACGCGTACCCGCCACGGGCGGACCAGAGCCTCCGTCGGGCCGGAGGGCCTCGCGGTACCGTGCGGCATGCTCGCCATACAGTTCGACCGATTCGGTGGCCCCGACGTACTCCGCCCCGTGGAACTGGCCGCCCCCGTGCCAGGCCCCGGAGAGGTGCTCCTCACCGTCGAGGCCGCCGGGGTGAACTTCGCGGACACCCACCAGGTGGACGGCTCCTACCTCGGCGCCGATGCCCTGCCGTACGTCCCCGGCAGCGAGGTCGTGGGCCGCACCCCGGACGGGAGGCGGGTGCTGGCCCGGGTCTCGCACGGTTACGCGGAGCAGGTGACCGCCAAGGAGTCCGGCGTCCTGGAGATCCCCGAGGACCTCGGCGCCGCCCAGGCCCTCGCCCTGATGATGCAGGGGCTGACCGCCTGGCACCTGCTGCGCTCGGCGGCCCGGCTGCGTGACGGCGAGACCGTCGTCGTGCACTCAGCGGCGGGCGGCGTCGGCAGCCTCGCCGTCCAGCTGGCCAGGGAGTTCGGAGCGGGCCGGGTGCTCGCCCAGGTCTCGACCCCGGCCAAGGAGCGGCTCGTCCTGGACCTCGGCGCGGACGCGGTGATCACCTACCCCCTCACGGAGAAGGCGGACATCGTCCTGGACGCCGTCGGCGGGGACCTCTTCGACCAGGCCCTCGACTCCCTGGCCTCCTTCGGCCGGCTGGTGACCTACGGCAACGCCGCCCGCTCCGGCTTCACCCCGGTCGACCCGGGCCGGCTGGGCCGGCTCAACGCCTCCGTCACCGGATTCTGGCTTCGGCCCACCCTTGCCGCCCCGGGCGCGGTCGACGGACCCCTGGCCGAGCTCCTCACCCTGGTCGCCGACGGCCGCCTCACACCGGTGGCGGGCGGCAGCTACCCGCTCGCCGACGCCCGGCGCGCCCACGAGGACCTGCTGGCCCGCCGGACCACCGGAAAGCTGATCCTGACCCCGTGAGCCCTCCGGGGTGAAGTCGTAAGGTGGCCCGATGCCCTCCCTGACCTCACGCACCCCGGCACCGGCCGCCGACGGGGGCGGAGCACCGGCCGCCGCGCCGTCCCGCACCGGCCGTGACCCGTTCTTCGACAACGCGAAGTACCTGGCCATCGTCCTCGTCGCGGTGGGTCATTCCTGGGAGCCCCTGCCCGACAGCGGACGGTTGGTGGAGACGCTCTACACCTTCGTCTACACGTTCCACATGCCGGTCTTCATCATCATCGCCGGATACTTCTCGCGCGGACTCGAACTGCGGTCCGGGCGGGTCTGGGTCTGGAAGCTGGTCACCGGCCTGGTCGTGCCCTACGCCGTCTTCGAGATCGCCTACACCCTCTTCGAGCGCCTGACCGGCACCCCGGACTTCTCCCTGAGCCCGCTCACGCCGTACTGGCTGCTCTGGTTCCTGCCCGCCCTGTTCCTCTGGCGCCTCACCACCCCCTTCTGGCAGACGGTCCGGTGGCCCGTGGCGGTGTCCCTGGTCATCGCGGCCATGGGAGCGGTGTCGAGCAACATCGGCGGGGACCTGCAGCTCCAGCGCGTCCTGCAGTTCCTGCCGTACTACGTCCTGGGGCTCCAGCTGCGGCCCGCGCACTTCGACTTCGTACGCCGCCGCGCCGTGCGCCTCGCGTCCGTACCCGTCTGTCTGGTGGCCCTGGCCGTCGCCTACTGGGCGGTGCCGCGCACGACGACCTCGTGGTTCTTCCGCCGCTACGGCGCCGAACAGCTCGGCTCACCCGCCTGGACGGGCGCCGTGGTCACCCCGCTCCTGTTCGCCTGCGCCCTGGTGCTCAGCGCCTGCTTCCTCGCCTGGGTACCGAACCGCAGGCTGTGGATGACCGCCCTCGGCGCCGGCACGCTCTACGGCTACCTGCTGCACGGCTTCGTCATCAAGGGCGCGGTCAAGCTCGACCTCTACGACATGGACGTCGTCTCCACCCCGCTGGGCCGGATCCTGGTGTCCGTCGCCGCCGCGGCCATGGTCACGGCCCTCTGCACCCCGCCCGTCCGACGGATGTTCCGGTACGCCGTGGAGCCCCGGCTCGACCGGGCCAGGAAGCCGGACCCGGCGGCCTGACGGCAGCCACCCGGACGCACCGCACCCCCGGGCCGGGAGGGCTCGGGGGTGCGGGTGTACGTACGGGTCGCGGCTCAGGCGTCAGGCGTGCCGAGCATGGCGGACGCGTTCTCCAGCGGGGTCAGCGGCGCCACGGGTGCGGGCACCTCCGCCGGACGGCAGGTGAAGCCGAGACGCGACAGCGCCCTGGTCACCTCGCCGGCGCTGAAGTCCCGGCGGTCCTGCCGCGTGATGATCTCACCGACCTGCTTGACGGGGTAGACGCGGCGGCTGATGACCACCGCGTCACCGGTGACGGGCTCGGGCTTGACGCCCTTCATCAGGTCCTCGACCTCGTTCTTGAAGAAGTCGAAGGGGAAGCGGGCGATCACACAGCGCATGGTGCCTCAACAAGATCGTCGTGGAGAAAGCCGGACAGGGTCGGCCGGGCTCCCGGCCGGATGGCTACGCGGCCTTGTTGGACCGGCGCTGCGAAGCCGCGGCACGCGCCTGCGGCGTCGCCGTGTTGGCGTTGGAGCGGCGTCCCTGGCCGGGACGCGCGCCGCGCCGGCCACGCGGACCGGAGCCGCTGCCCTTGCCGCGCTCCGATACCGGTGAGGTGATCGTGACGGGCACACCCGACGGGGCCTGGGCCCCGGTGATACGGCTGAGCTCGGCCTCGCCGGAGCGGACCTGGGCGACCTGCGGGGTGATCCCGGCATCGGCCATCAGCCGGGTCATCTCGCGGCGCTGGTTGGGCAGCACCAGCGTGACGACGCTGCCGGACTCACCGGCACGAGCGGTACGGCCGCCACGGTGCAGGTAGTCCTTGTGGTCGCTGGGCGGGTCGACGTTGACGACCAGGTCGAGGTTGTCGACGTGGATGCCTCGGGCGGCGACGTTCGTGGCGACCAGCACCGTGACGTGGCCGGTCTTGAACCGGTCCAGGGTGCGGGTGCGCTGCGGCTGCGACTTGCCGCCGTGCAGCGCGGCCGCGCGCACACCGCTGTGCAGCAGGTGGTCGGTGAGCTTGTCCACCGCGTGCTTGGTGTCCAGGAACATGATCACCCGGCCTTCGCGTGCCGCGATCTCGGTGGTCGTCGCGTACTTGTCGGAGCCCTGGACGTAGAGCACGTGGTGCTCCATCGTCGTCACCGCACCGGCCGCGGGGTCCACCGAGTGGACGACCGGGTCGTGCAGGTAGCGGCGGACCAGCAGGTCGACGTTGCGGTCGAGCGTGGCCGAGAACAGCATCCGCTGACCCTCGGGACCGACCTGGTCCAGCAGCTCGGTGACCTGGGGCATGAAGCCCATGTCGGCCATCTGGTCGGCCTCGTCGAGGACGGTGATGGCGACCCGGTCGAGCTTGCAGTCCCCGCGCTCGATGAGGTCCTTCAGCCGGCCCGGGGTGGCGACGACGACTTCGGCGCCGCCGCGCAGCGCGCTGGCCTGGCGGCCGATCGACATGCCGCCGACGACCGTGGCCAGCCGGAGCTTGAGGGACCGGGCGTAGGGGGTGAGCGCGTCGGTGACCTGCTGGGCCAGTTCCCGGGTGGGGACCAGGACCAGGGCCAGCGGACGGCGCGCGTCGGCGCGGTTGCCCGCGGTGCGGGCCAGCAGGGCCAGACCGAAGGCGAGCGTCTTGCCCGAACCGGTACGGCCGCGGCCCAGGACGTCCCGGCCCGCGAGCGAGTTCGGCAGGGTGGCCGCCTGGATGGGGAACGGCACGGAGACGCCCTCGGAGGCCAGCGCCGCCAGCAGCGGGGCCGGCATGTCCAGGTCCGCGAAGGTCTCGGCGGCCGGCAGGGCGGGGGTGATGGTCACCGGCAGGGCGAACTCACCCGACACGGAGGAGGAGCGGCGGCCGTAGCCACCGCCACCGGAGCGCTTCGGACCGCCGGAGCGGCCCTGCGAACCCGGGGCGCCCTGCCGTCCGGACCCCGACGAGCGGAATCCGTTGGCGGTACGGCTTCCGGCAGATCCACCGGAACGCGTCCGGGAAAATCGGTCGTTAGTGCGAGCTGTGCGATCGCGGTTCAATGGAGAACCTTTCCCTCGAATGGCACGTATCGAGGGATTCTTTCCGGGCGGCTGCAGCCATGTACGGCGCCAAGAATCGCAAGAACGAGCCGATGAAATAACGAAAAACGAAGCCCGTACGGCGGATGAACCAGCCGGATTCGGCACTCCATATGACTGCATATAACCGCAGCGCCATGACCTGTACACGCCGGGAATTACTCCATCGGCGTGTCAGCCCCGGCGACCGCCGGGAAAACACAACGAGCTGGGACCCGCACCCCAAGGTGCGGGCCCCAGCTGCGCCATACGCCTGAGTGATCAGGCGGGGGTGATGTTCTCCGCCTGCGGGCCCTTCTGGCCCTGCGTGACGTCGAAGTTCACCTTCTGGCCTTCCTGCAGCTCGCGGAAGCCCTGGGCGGCGATGTTCGAGTAGTGGGCGAAGACGTCAGCGCCGCCACCCTCCTGCTCGATGAAGCCGAAACCCTTTTCCGCGTTGAACCACTTCACGGTGCCAGTAGCCATGTCATATCTCCTTCGGGGCGTTGCCCGTGGGCTCACACTGTGCGAGCCCTACGTCGCCGCAAATGATTGCCCCGACCGGGATGAACCGGAAATACAAAAGCGCGCCCACCGGAGTGAAAACGGTGAGTGCACTTGAAGTTTTGGGAACCACAACTGCAACTGAGATCAACAGTAGCACGATTCGGGCACAAGCGAGCTGTACGCCATATCACTACCGCGTCACTCCGCCGCACACTGCATAAACTCTCACCGCTCATTACGCGTATTTCTGTGCCCGCCGAAACAGATATGGCCCGGGCGCCGGTCAGGAATCGGCGCCGCTCCGGTCGGCCGCAGGCCTCCGCAGCTGTTCGTTGAGGCGCAGGGCCTCCTCCAGCTGGTCCTCCAGGATGACGATGCGGCAGGCCGCCTCGACCGGCGTGCCGCCGTCCACCAGCTCGCGGGCACGGGCTGCGATGCGGAGCTGGTAACGCGAATAGCGGCGATGACCCCCCTCGGAACGCAGGGGAGTGATCAGCCGGGCCTCACCGAGGGCACGGAGGAAACCTGGCGTCGCACCGATCATCTCGGCGGCACGCCCCATGGTGTACGCGGGGTAGTCGTCGTCATCGAGACGGTCCGTGGCCTGCGACGGGGATTCCGGGGGCATCTGCACCTCTTCTGCTGCGCATCGGACCACTGATATGGCCTGACTGCACAAGAAACCCTAGGCGTACGGATAGGTCATGTCTATCGCGGCTGGAGGAGGTTTCCGCCGTCCTCGGCGCCGCCCGCGCGCGCACGCGCGGTGAAACCGCACCGGCCGGAGCCCGCAGTCACCGCCCGGAACAGCCCGGACCACCCAACAGCGCTGACCGGCCGGTCAGTTGTCGGCAGACCTGTGAACGGTCATACTGCACGGGTAGCCCTTCACGCATCCCCCGTCGTGAAGGGCTACATTCACGCCCGGCCACCGGTGCCTCCCGCCCCACGAGGCCCCCGCGCCCACCCCGACCCGGAGCAGACACGGCATGAGCGGCACCGACAGGACCACCACGGCGGCCCGCACGGTCACGGACGTCCTGCAACCCCGCAATGTGCTGCTCGTCGGCATGCTCGCCATCGGGCTGGCCTCCGCGGGTGACTGGACCGGACTCCCCTGGGGCCTCCTCGGCGCACTCTGCGCCGGCCTCGTCCCCGCCGGCTACATCGAGTGGGAGCGCGGGCGCGGGACCTGGGGCGACCGCCACGTCGTGGACCGGACCCAGCGGGGGCCGATCTTCCTGGTGATCCTGGGTTCCATCGGCACCGGCACGCTGATCATGGTCCTGGGCGGCGCGCCCCTCGGCATCCTGATCGCGATGATCTCCCTGTGGGTCATGACCACCGTGCTCCTCGCGGTCAACACCCTCTGGAAGATCTCGGTCGACTCGGCGGTCGCATCGGCCGTGGTCGCCCTTCTCTGCGTGACCCACTCCCCGTGGTGGCTGTGCGCGGGTGTGCCGGCCCTCGCCGTGTGCTGGTCACGGGTGGCCCTGGGTTACCACTCGGTGGCCCAGACCGCCGCCGGGGCGGCCGTGGGAGCGGCGACGACGGCCGGTTTCCTGTTCGCCTGAGACGCCTGCCAGGAAATATCCACGTCGGCCCCCGATTGCGGACCCGCCCAGGAGCCGGTTACGTGGACGGAGGGGCCGCGCAGCGATGTCACCGGGAGGCACGCAGATGCCCAGGAAACACGCGAACTCGAAGGTCGGACTGCTCCTGAGCCTGGGCAGCAGCGCGATCGCCGTCGCCCGCACCGTGAAACAGATGCGCAGGGCCCGAGGCACCCAGGACAAGCTGACCGCCGCGAACACCGTGGCGGGGCTGCTGCCCCTGGGCACGTCCGCCCTGCTCGTCCTGCGCCGGCTGCGCGGACGCTCCCACCAGCACGCGGGCTGAACCGGCCCCGCCGTGGGCGCTCAGACCTCCCCGGTCCGGGCGCCCACCCGTGTGTTCAGCAGCCCCGGCTGCGTGACACCAGTACCGCGATGTCGTCCTCGGCCGTGTCCGCGAACCGCTCGACGACCTCTTCCAGCAGATCGTCGAGCCGTCCGCTCGCCGGCAGCGTGAGCCGCGCCAGACGCCCGATCGACTCGTCGATGTCCTCGCCCCGGCGCTCCACGAGCCCGTCGGTGTACATGAACAGCACCGTCCCCGGAGCGCAGGGCAGAACCGTCGTCGTGTAACCGCCCCAGCCCGTGCCCAGCGGCGGCCCCACCGGGATCCGTGCCACCCGCGCACCGCTCGCCCCCGGGTCGATGAACACCGGCGGCGGATGGCCCGCGCTGGCCACCTCGCAGACCCCCTCCCGCCGGTCGACGACCGCGACCAGGCAGGTCGCCGCCCGGTCGAGACCGGAGCGTTCGACGGCCTGGTCGAGCCGCTCCAGGATGCGGTGCGGCGGCTGGTCGTCGTCGGCCATGATCCGCAGCATCGAGCGGTAGTTGCTCATCGCGACGGCGGCCTCCACCCCGTGTCCCATCACGTCGCCCATCACCTTGAGGTGTCGTCCGCCCCGCAAGGGGATCGCGTCGAACCAGTCGCCGCCCACCAACGCCCCGGCGCCCGCGGGGAGGTAGAGGGACGCGATCTCGATGCCCGACTCCGGCACGCGCGGCTCGGAGAGCAGCGACCGCTGGAGCTCGCGGGCGATGCCGTGCTCGTGCGTGTAGCGGTAGGCGTGGTCCAGGTCGACGGCGGCACGGCCCGCGAGCGTCCGGGCGACGACGACATCCAGCCCCTCCGTGAAGGGCGGCGAATCCCCGCACCGCAGCAGGCTGAGCGCCCCCAGCGGGTGTCCCCGCGCGGTGAGCGGCACGACGAAGGCGGAGTGCAGCCCGATGGCACGGTACGCGGCGGTCCGCTCGGGGGAGGGTGCCGTGCGCCCGAACTGCTCGTCGTCGGCGAGGTTCACGATCACCGGCTCGTCGGTGGCCAGACAGCGGGTCACCGCCGCGCTCTCCTGGTAGTCGATGTCCGTACCGGGGCCGCCGAACTGGGACATCGCGTCGGCGAGGTCCGGGGTCGCCGCGAGCCCACTGCGTCGCAGGCGCAGCGTTCCGGTCGGCGGTTCGCGCCGGCCGCGCCCGTTGTCCTCGGGGATCAGCTCGACGACGGCCACATCGGCCATCTCGGGAACCACGAAGTCGGCGAGTTCCTGGCAGGTGGTCTCCGCGTCCAGCGTCGTACCGACTCGGGCGGCCGCGCTGTCCAGGAGCGTCAGATAACTGTTGGCCCGCCGCAACTCCTCCCGCTGGCCCTGGGTGGCGGTGACCTCCTGGGCGACGGCGACCAGCCCCCGCACCCGCCCGTTCTCCTCCAGCCGGTGCAGGGCGACCCGCCAGAAGCGCCGCTCGATGACGGACTCCACCCAGGTCTGCCCGCTGGTGGTGAGGTCACGGGGCTCCCCGTCCGCCAGCACCAGGCGCATGACGTCCACCCGTACGTCCATGTGAGGCAGCACCTCGGCGACGGACCTGCCCAGATGTGCCGCGGCCGGCACCCCGTTGAGCCGTTCGAGCGCGGCGTTCACGTAGACGTACCGCAGCTCCGTGTCGAAGACCGCGACCCCGGCCGGGCTGCCGCCGAGCACCTCGGCCACCGCAGCCGCGTAGGGGGGCGGCGCATCGGCATGCTCTTCGGCCGGCAAGGGGACCTCCAGAGGGGAGACGTGTCCGGCGGATGCGGAGCCTCAGCCCTCACCGGCTGCCCTGCACCCGGTCTCTCATCCTGTGCCGCCCCGGTCCGCGCCGCATCTCCGCTGACCGCCCGGGCCCGGTGACAGCAGGTCCAGGTCCACGGTCCCGTCCGCCGTCGGTGCGTCGGCCGGCAGGTCCAGTGCGGTGGCCACGCGGTCGGGGACCGGCCCCTGTCCCAGCAGGCCCTGGACGAGGGTGGCCGCCAGGTGGTGCCAGACCGCGGCCCGGCGGATCATCGCGTGGTCGCTGCCCGGGATCGTCACCAGGCAGGTGCGGGCGCCCGCACGCCGCGCCCTGGCCGTGAGCGACCGGGATGCCAGGGGGCTCGTCACCCGGTCCCGGGTGCTGTGCAGCAGGACGACGTCGCGCCCCGCCAGCTGGGTGACCGGATCACCGGGCGGGCACCACGGAGCGAGGCCCACGACCGCGCGGACCAGCGGATGCCCGGCGGCGTGGAGGGCGGCGCGGGCCCCCATGGAGTGGCCGAGCAGGACCACGGGGATGTCCCCCGCCTCCCGCCGGAGCGCGTCCAGCACCCGAACGGTGTCGTGCAGCGGGTCCTGACGGGCTCCGTTCCAGCCGCGGTGCGTGTAACGGACCCGCCGCACACGGACACCGGAGTCACCGCGCACCGCGCGGGTCACCGCGCGCGAGACGGGCAGCATCCGCAGACCGGGCAGGTTCAGGGCCCCCGGTGCCGGGGCGGCCAGACCCGTCTCGTAGCCGCCATGGAGGATGAGCACCGCTGCCGACGGCTGTCCTTCGGCCACGCGTACCTCCTGTTCGAGGTGCGGGGCCGGTGCCCGCGCACACCACATGTTCGGTGCCGGAGGCCCTGCGGATGGGTCGAACGTGCCGAAGCGTGGAATGTGCCGGTGAACGTGCCGTTGACTGTGCGAAGCACGAACCCATCCCGCCACGCGACCCAAGGAGGCGCCACCATGGCGTCAGGACCCCGAATCGGCTCGCCCGCACCGGACTTCACCCTCCCCGGCGGCATCCTCGCCGACGACACCTTCGCCCGGAGCGACTACACCCTCACCGCCGCACGCGGCCGCAGCATCGTGCTGGCCTTCTACCCTGGTGACAACACGACCGTCTGCACCAAGCAGCTCTGCTCGTACTCCTCCGGATTCGAGACCTTCGAGGGCCTCGACGCCGAGGTCTGGGGAATCAGTCCACAGGATGTGGACAGCCACGAGTCCTTCGCGCGGGGCTACGACCTGCGCATGCCCCTCCTCGCCGACACCGGGCGTGAGATCGCCCGGGCCTACGGGGTCGCCGCACCCGGCATCGGCGTACGCCGCTCCGTCTTCCTGATCGGGCCGGACGGGGTCCTGCGGTGGAAGCACGTCGCCCTGCTCGGGGCCACGTTCCAGTCGCTGGACACCCTCGCCGAGCAGCTTTCCGGCATCAAAACGGCCTGATAACTGCCGGACTTCGGCAGTACCCCCGGCGCCCGCCGTGTGGGACCATGCAGCCAGTTCGACGGAAACATATCGGGGGATTGCGAACACGGGGGAGTGATCGCGTGACCGTATTTCTTGGTCTCGGCATTGCCGGAATCGTCCTTCTCGTTCTCTCCCTGATCTTCGACGGAATCCTCGAAGGGCTCCTCGGCGACGCGCTCGGCGGGCTGCTGAACGGCTTCTTCGACGGTCTCCTCTCGCTGCCCGTCATCGCCGGCTTCCTCTCCATGCTCGGCTTCGGCGGTGCGATCGTCCTCGGCACCACGGACGTCGGCACCCCGGTGGCCGTCGCGGCGGGCGCCGGAGCGGGGCTCGTCGCGGCCTGGCTGACCTGGAAGTTCAGCCAGGCCCTGATGCGCGATCAGACCACGGCCACACCCCGGGGTGACGACCTGGTCGGCACCTCGGGGTCCGTCGTCACACCGATCCCGGCCGACGGCTACGGCGAGGTGCTGCTGCGACTCGCGGGCCAGACCGTGAAGTTCTCCGCGAAGAGCGCCGTGCCCGTCGAACGCGGCGCGGAGATCTGGGTGGAGGCCACCCTGTCGACCACCTCGGTCACGGTCCGCCCCGTCGAGCGCTGACCGACCACCACCGAGCCCCACGCCTGTCCGAAACCCGCACAACCGAACACACTGCCGTCCCGTCGGGAGGGCAAGGGGGACACCCACATGAGCCCAGTCCTGATCGCCATCATCGGCGTAGTCGTACTCGTCGTACTCCTGGCCCTCGCCGTCATCACCCGGTACAAGGTCGCGGGCCCCAGCCAGGCCTTCATCATCACCGGCCGCCGGGGCAAGAAGTCCACCGACCCGGTGACCGGACGCACCAGCATCGACAACAGCGGCCAGAAGGTCGTCGTCGGCGGCGGCGTCTTCGTCGTGCCGTTCGTCCAGCAGAAGTTCACCCTGGACCTCTCCAGCCGGCACATCCCCGTCGCCGTACGCGGCGCCGTCACCCTGCGCGGCGTGAAGTCCCACCTCGAAGGCGTCGCGATCGTCAAGGTCGGCGGCAGCGAGGACGCGATCCGCGCCGCGGCCCAGCGCTTCCTCCAGCAGCAGAACGGCATCGTCGGTTTCACCCAGGAAGTGCTCTCCGGAGCCCTCCGCGCCATCGTCGGCCGCATGTCCGTCGAGGACATCATCCGCGACCGTGCCGCGTTCGCCGGCCAGGTCGCCGAGGAGGCCGAGGCCAGCCTCTCCGGCCAGGGCCTCATCCTGGACGCCTTCCAGATCCAGGACATCACCACCGAGGGCTCCTACCTGGAGGACCTCGGCCGCCCCGAGGCCGCCCGCGCCAAGCAGGAGGCCGACATCGCCGAGGCCATCGCCCGGCGCGCCTCCGAGCAGGCCCGGCTGAAGGCGGCCGAGGAAATCGCGATCGCCGAGCGGACGTTCTACCTCAAGCAGGCCGAGATCAAGGCGGAGACCGAGGCGGCGGCGGCCCAGGCCGACGCCGCCGGGCCCCTCGCCGAGGCGGCCCGCCAGCAGGAGGTCCTCGCCGAGCAGGAGAAGGTCGCCGAGCGCCAGGCGGCCCTGACCGACCGCGAGCTCGACACCAAGGTCCGCAAGCCCGCCGACGCCGCCCGCTACCAGGCGGAGCAGGAGGCCGAGGCCCGCCGCATCGCCCAGGTCAAGGAGGCCGAGGCCGACGCGGAGCGCTCCCGCCTCACCGGTGAGGGCGAGAAGCTCCACCGCTCGGCCCTCGCCGACGCCGTACGCATCGAAGGCGAGTCCGAGGCCGCAGCCATCGCCGCGAAGGGCGCCGCCGAGGCCGAGGCCATGCACAAGAAGGCCGACGCCTTCGCCCGCTACGGCGACGCGGCCGTCCTCCAGATGCTCGTCGAGGTGCTCCCCCAGGTCGTCGCCAAGGCGTCCGAGCCGCTGAGCGCCATCGACAAGCTGACGGTCATCTCCACGGACGGCGCGAGCCAGCTGTCCCGCACGGTCACCGACAACGTGGCCCAGGGCCTGGAGCTCCTCAACTCCACCACGGGCGTCGACCTGGCCGCCCTGCTCCGCAGCCTGCAGGGCAAGGCGGGCGGCGGCACGGACTCCGTGCCGGCGGTCCCCGCTCCCGCCGCAAACGGCGAGAAGATCGACATCAAGGACTGACCCGGTCCCTTCTCCTGTGCCCGGTTCTCCTGTGCCCGGCCGGTGCCTGCTACCGGCCGGGCACATCCACGTCCGCGCCCGCCCCGACCGTCCGGACAGCGGCCACCCTCTCCCGCCAGGGCGTATGGGCGTACGGATCGACCTCCTGCCCCTCCGAGGCGAGCTGAGCCGTCCGGGCCTCGTCCCACGCCGCCCACGCGGCCTCCCGACGGCACGGCCCGCACCGCGTGTCGTCACCGTCACCGTCACCGGGACCCGGCCGGAAGAGGTGCTCGTCCCCGGGCCCGGTGCAGACCACCAACGGCGCCACGGGCGGCACTGGCGCGGGCGGCGGCACGGGCGCCGGATCCTCGGGCAGCTTGTGCACGAGCCGGTGCCGCAGGAACCCCACGGCCGAGCGCACCCCTCCCACCGGCAGATCGCTGACCAGCACCCGCCGCATGTCATCCGCCGTGACCCCACGCCGCAGCCACGCCACGGCGAGCTTCACCAGCTTCCGGGCCTCCGCCACACCCAGATGCAGCGAACGGTGCACATGCCGCAGGGAGAGCAACACCCGCTCGGCCTCGCCCTCTTCGGGGTCCACCTCCGGCAACCCGACCCGCTGCGGCTCCGGTTCGGAGGGTGGGTGGGACATGTTCTTCCCCAGTTCTTCGTCTACCGGTGTAGAGCCACCGACGACGCGAGCCCCCGGCTGCCCGACCGTCGGATTCCGCACACCCGGAGACACGACCACCGGCACCGAGCCCCCGCCCCGGACCGCCCCGGCCTCTTCCGCGCTGAGGCACACATTCGCGAGGAGCTGCTCGGTCGTCCAGAACCCCCGCCCACCCTGCTGCCGCCACTCGTACAGGAACCCATGCACGACCAGCAGTTTCTTGGCCTTCTGGTACGCCCGCCCGGTGATCCCGAGCGCCCGTGCGTGCTCGCTGAGGGCCACACCCCGCCGGTCGTCGGGGAGCCCCTGCACATAGAGGAGCAGAATCTTCGCGTCGCTGCTCAGACGCTGATTGCGTACCAGATCGTTCGCGGCCTTCGTATAGCCGCGCGACGGCGCGATAGCATGCCAAAGCATCCTGGTGGACCTCCATGTATCCACTGGCGGTGAAGGTCCTCGGTGGGTGCTGATGACACCCCCGGGGACCGCCGCCCCATGCACGTACCGGCACAGAGCGTGATGACGCGCTTACCGTACCGCAGGTGAAACCGCCACCGCGACACGACCGGAAACGGTCAACTGTGCTGCTCAGCAGTCATTTTACGCTCAACGAAACGGCACGTCAGGAAGCGGTTGGCCACGTGCTGCTGCTCCAGATCCGGAGAGCACTCCTATCCGCTCAGCGGCCCCAGCGGTCAGCCAGGCGAGAGCCCACCAGGCGGCGAGACAGGCCCCAGCCCATGGAACCAGACCTCTCCGGCTCGTTGCCGTAGCGCAGGAAGGAGTTCGAGGTTGTCCCCACGTTCGGCGCTCTGGAGCAACTCGGTGATAACCACCAACTCCGCGAACCGCCCGGCCCGGCTGTCAAGGATGGCGGCAAGCTCCCGGCGCACACGCTCTGCGGTCTCCGGCACTGCGAGGCTGTAGGCGTGCAACAGGGCGGCGTCATAGCCGGCGGGGGCGCTGCCCCACCCTTCCCAGTCGAGGATGGCGAGTTCGGGACCGGTGAGGTTGCCCCAGTGCAGGTCGCCGTGTGCGGTGGTCCACGCGGGCGGAACCGTGGGGACCTCGTCTCCGAGGAAGGCGAGGTACTTCGGCATGGCCCGGTCCAGATATGCCTGACGCATGACCGTACGGCCGGTCCGTAGGGGTGAGAGGCAGTCGAGGGCTGTACGCAGGCCCTTCCACCAGGCCGCCGTCAAGGCCGGCTCGACTGCAAGCACTGGGGAGGACGAGAGAGAGACGCCGACGGCGTAGTCGTACAGCTCGGCCTGGTACGCGCCCTCCCTCTCCACCCACTGCCGTACGAGATGCAGGCGTGGGCGCGGCACCTGCTGAGGCACCAGCCGTTGAGCGTCCTCAGGGCCGGTCCAGAGCTTGCCGCTCGCCTTGTCCACCGGGCTGTGGACGACACGTAGCCACCCCAGCCCATTCGGGCCGGTGACAGCTCGGCCCAGCGTGCGTCCCCTCCAGCCCCACGCCTCCCGCGGTTCCCGGCCGGAGGCGGGAGCCTTGAGAACTGCCCCAAGAAGGCCGCACGCCACGGCATGGGCCCTCCGCATACGGGTGGCGACCTCAGCGTCGTCAGGTACCGAGGACATCGATGACCTTTCTCAGTTGCGGTGGCGACAGGGGCTCGTAGGCCGACGTGCCCAGGGCTTCAGCCCAGTGTGCTGGTGTGTCGCCGACAGCAGGACGCGGGACACTCCAGGGGCCGACAGAGCGACCAGTAGCGCGGCCTGCGCCGGGGAGGCGGCTGGGTCAATGATGCGCACCAGTTCCTCCGTCATCGCACCAAGCAGTTCGCCACCTCCGAGTGGGGCCGACGCGAAGGTGTCGAGCCCAGCTCCTCTCGCTTCTGCCAGTGCCCCGCGTCCTTCGAGGGCGTCTGCCACTACATCGAGTTGAACGAGTGAGACCGGGAACTGCACAGCTCGGAAGTTGTGGCGGGGCCCGCCCACGGCCACCCCCAGGCGGCGCGCTGGGGCAGGAAGTCCTCGACTACGCAGCCCTTCACCCGGACCGTGTTGATCTGCCCGCTGTCGCGACGCTCCGCGCGCGCTTCGACGACTGCGCCGCTCGCTACGACCGTGTGCCTTCGGCTGGCCTCATCGCTGAGGCGGCAGCACAACTCAACCGCATCGACCAGTATTCAGCCGGGTCTGCCTGCGGTCGTGTCCAGAGGGAACTCCACGTCTTGCAGGCCGATGCCTGCACTTTGATGGGCCAGTTGGTCTGGGATGCTTCCCAGCGCCGTGACCTCACCACAGCGAAGACGTACTACGAGCGAAGCGCCGACATCGCTCGCCTCCTACGAGACCCCACGCTCGAAGCCCATGCCTTGCTGCGCACCTGCTACGTCGCGCTGTACGGATCGGGGGATGCGCGCGCCGGACTGGCGCTCGCCGAGCGGGCCGCAGAGATTACAGAGCGTACGAGTCCCGCCTTGGCCGGCCTCGCGCTCCTGCACGCTGCCGAGGCGCACGCCATGCTGCGGTCGTCCTCAGACTGCGAACGGACGCTCTCCCGCGCTGAACGCCAACTCGCCCAAGCCGACTCCAACGACGCCGCCGCCAGCCTTGTGTCGCCAACCCAGTACGGCCGTCTCGCAGGCTCCTGCTACCTCACGCTGGGCGCCCACCGCAGGGCGGAAATCCTGCTGACCGACACGGCAGAAAAGCTCCGGGACAGGCGGAAATCACGCGCAATCGTGCTGGGAAACCTTACGCTCGCGCGTATCCGCCAACGTGACGTCGGAGCAGCGGTAGCCAGTCTCACGGAAGCCATCGCCGAGCTGGAGACCACGCGCGGGGGCGGGGGCTTGAACCTCGTTTTCAAAGCCCGCCCGGGAACTGCGCCAGTGGCGCCAGGAAGCCCTCGTCGCAGATGTCCACGACAGACTGTTCCGCATGATGTCAGCGGCGTAGAAGAGCGAAGGAGACACTGATGGCAGTCAGCTCGCTGGACCGCGTCAAGCAGGCGGTACGTATGCAGGTCTGGGATGCCCTGGCCGCCGCAGATGCCGTTCACGACGCTTCCGTTCATGGCCGCATCCCCAACTTCGCAGGCGCCGAGCGAGCTGCGGCCCGACTCTCGGCACTCCCGGCTTGGAAGCGCGCGAGTGTCGTCAAATCCGTGCCGGACAAGGCCCAACTCCCGGTTCGGGCGAAGGCCCTGGAAGACGGTAAAACCGTCTACATGGCCGTGCCGAAGTTGGCCACGCTCAAGCCCTTCTACCTCCTGGACCCGGCCAGCCTCACCATCCCGCCCGCTGAGGCCGCAGCCAGCCGCGCCGCTGCTGCGATCGCCCCGATGGTCGAGGTTGAGGCCCTCCTACCCTTGGACCTGATCATCCTAGGCAGCGTGGCCGTCAACCGCGCCGGGGCCCGCATCGGCAAGGGCGCTGGCTACTCCGACCTTGAGTTCGCCCTGCTCACCGAGGCCGGCCTGGTGAGCCCGGAGACTGTCATCGTCACCACCGTCCACGCCCTCCAAGTCACCGACACTCCGATCCCCACCACCGAACTCGACGTCAGCGTCGATCTGATCGTCACGCCCGACGAGGCCATCCTCTGCCCGAACCCTCACCGGCCTGCAGGAGTCGACTGGTCGGTCCTTACAGCGGAAAAAATCGCCGCGATCCCGGCGCTCATTGCACGGCAAGGCATCTGACATTCGAAGCGGGGAAGCATCCGACAGCCAGCACGTCAGGTAATTTCAGCCGCAATCGTCATAGCGCCTTGGGCAAGGGCAGGGGTAACCCCGCGTGCGCGGGGAGCAGAAGCGGGAGAAGAAACCCAGCGTGGGTGGGCCGGGTTCATCCCCGCATGCGCGGGGAGCAGGAGTGACGAAGTGACGGTATGAACGACGATCCGGGGTTCATCCCCGCATGCGCGGGGAGCAGGAGGCGCTCGAAGGACCGCGGCGCTGGCGGCAGGGTTCATCCCCGCATGCGCGGGGAGCAGCCGCTGGGGCCCCAGCGCAGCCAGTCGGTGTAGGGTTCATCCCCGCATGCGCGGGGAGCAGACTGCGTGACCTGGGGTGTTACCGCGCCATCTCCCGGTTTTGAAGCACTTCCACAGAAAGCGGCATACGCGGCAAACCCTCCCCTTGGTCAACTCTCAGAGGCTTAGGCCCCATCCCATCACGGCCCCGCGCCGGTCGGCCCGGCGTTCCAGGGGATTCATCCCGCCTCCGCCGCCCCGACTGCCGGACATGGGCTCCGGTTAGGGTAATGGGCGGATAAAGAGACGATCAAAAAGCGTCACGCTGACGCCGCCGTGCTCCGCAGGAGGAAGCCATGGGAACCCACCGCACATCGCTGCCAGGAGTCGGTGTCCAGTACGACTACATCACCGAGTCGGAGCAGCACATCTCCGTCGTCGTGCATCACGACGGGCGGCGGTTCCTGGGGTTCTACGAGAAGGACGACCCTGATTCGTGCATGCTCTCCGTGCCCCTGACCACCACCGAGGCCACCGCGCTCGCGCATCTCATCGACGCGGCGCCGATCGATGCCGTGCGGACCGAGGGGATCGATCTGGTGACCGAGCACATTCCGCTCGGGACCCGTTCCCCTTACGGCGGGCGGCTGCTCGGGGACACCCGGGCGCGGACCCGGACGGGGGCGTCGATCGTGGCCGTGCTGCGTACGCACAGTGCGCATCCGTCGCCGGGGCCGGACTTCCGGTTGGCCATCGGGGACACGCTGGTTGTTGTAGGAACGCGTGAGGGCGTCGACACGCTCTCCGAGATCATTGCGGAGGGCTGACCGTGCACGACACGACCGCACTGCTGGTGGAGCTGGGCTCCGTCATTCTTGGGCTCGGCATCATCGGACGATTCGCCGGGCGGATAGGGCTCTCCCCGATCCCCCTGTACCTGCTGGCCGGGCTCGCGTTCGGTGAGGGCGGGCTGCTGCCGCTCGGTGCCAGCGAGGAGTTCACCGCCATCGGGGCGGAGATCGGCGTCATCCTGCTCCTGCTCCTGCTCGGTCTCGAGTACAGCGCGTCGGAGCTCGTCACCAGCCTCAAGACGCAGTATCCGTCCGGGGCCGTCGACTTCGTGCTCAACGCGACACCCGGCGCGGCAGCCGGTCTGATGCTCGGGTGGGGGCCCGTGGGGGCCGTCGCGCTGGCCGGGGTCACCTGGATCTCGTCGTCGGGCGTGATCGCCAAGGTGATGACCGACATGGGGCGCCTCGGTAACCGTGAGACGCCCGTCATCCTCGGGGTCCTCGTCATCGAGGACCTCGCCATGGCCATCTATCTGCCGCTGCTCACCGCGATGCTCGCCGGTGTCGGTCTGGCCGGCGGCAGCATCGCGCTGCTGATCGCGCTCGGCACGGTCGGGTTCGTGCTGTACCTGGCGCTGCGCCACGGCCGGCTCATCAGCCGTGCGGTGTCCTCCGACAATCCGGAGATGCTGCTGCTCGTCGTCCTCGGGCTCACCGTCCTGGTGGCCGGGGTCGCGCAGCAGCTCCAGGTGTCCGCCGCCGTCGGCGCGTTCCTCGTGGGCATCGCGCTCTCCGGCGAGGTCGCCGAGGGTGCGCGCAAGCTGCTGACGCCGCTTCGGGATCTGTTCGCCGCCGTGTTCTTCGTGTTCTTCGGGTTGTCCACCGATCCGGCGGAGATTCCGCCGGTGCTGCTTCCGGCGGCGCTGCTGGCGATCGTCACGGTCTTCACGAAGATCGGCACCGGTTGGTACGCGTCCCGGCGGGCCGGGATCGGTCCGCGGGGCCGGTGGCGCGCAGGCGGCACATTGGTCGCGCGTGGGGAGTTCTCGATCGTCATCGCCGGTCTGGCCGTGGCGACGGAGCCCCGGATCGGGCCCATCGCCACCGCGTACGTGCTGATCCTGGTGATCGTCGGGCCGCTCACCGCACGGTGGACTGAGCCGGTCGCCTCGAAGCTCCAGGCGGCGCTCGCCGGCAAGCGGAAGAAGTCGGCCGTCGCGGCGGACCGGCCGGAGCCCGCCGACCGGCCGAAGCCCGCCGTCGCGGCCGAGGAGCCGATGCCGTCGCACGACGACCTCACCCCGGAGCACGCCGGGCGCGACTCCGACTGACGGAGTCCACAGCGGCCGGAGCGGGTCAGAGCGGGGTGGCCGCGTGGAGGATGCCGACGAGCGTCACCGTCGCACTGAGCGACGACAGCGCCGAGGCCGCCGTCCCCACCGTCGCGGTCACCGCCGCCAGCACCAGGTGCGCGGAGGGCGGTGGCCAGAGCCGGGCCGAGGGTTCGGGGTCGAGCAGCGCCGCCACCCGGCGCGGCACGGGACCCGTCGGCGTGGAAGCCGCGAAGGCGGGGAGCACGGCGGGTCCCGGCGGGCGGTGCGAGAGCAGGGCCGCCTTGCCGACCGCCGTGGCGACGGCCCGGCGGCTGCCGACCGCGTACGCCGCCTCCTCGTCCGCCCAGCGTTCGGTGCTGTACGCGACCGCCGTGCGCAGGGGCAGCAGGAACGGGTTGGCGCGCGCTGCCAGTTGTGTCACCAGCAGGTAGCGGTGGTGGCGGCCGGCGAGGTGTGCTCGTTCGTGGGCGACGAGCGCGCGGCGTTCGCGGGCGTCCAGGACGTCCAGCATCCCGGTGGAGACGACGACCAGGCCGCCGCGGCGGCGTCCTCCCGGCAGCGCGTACGCGTACGGGTCGGGGGACGGGACCACCGCGAGGTCGCTCTCGCCGCCGGTCGAAGCCGGCAGGGCTCGGGCGGCGCCGATCCGGGTCCTGACGTGCCGCAGCAGGGTGCCCCCGCAGGCCACCAGCACCGCTCCGAGCACGCCGATCGCGATCAGGCCCGCCTTCTCCTCGTACGGCACGGCGGCGCGCACCTCGGGGTCGGACCAGCCGTCGGGCAGCGGGTTCCCGGGGAGCTGTGCCGTGCCCACCACCATGAGGAGGGCCAGGCACAGGGTGCTGCACAGGGCCAGTGTCGATCCCACGGCGGCGAGGAGGCGGGTGGCGCTCCTGGGGTGCAGGTGCTGTTCGGCGAGGCGTGCCATGGGCAGTGCGGTCAGCGGCAGGACGAGTGGCAGGTAGACGAAGACGCCCATCGTGGTGGCTCTCAGCCTTCCGGAGCTGCGGGTTCGTCGTCGGGCTCGTCGGGGGACCCGGCCGCGCGGGAGAGCAGCGCGCGGAGCCGGGCCTCGTCGCCCGGGGACAGCGCGGAGACGAACCGGGCGAGCACCGCTTCCCTGTCGTGTTCGCCGTCCAGGACCCGTCGCATCCGGAGGGCGGCGAGGCCCGCCTCGTCGGAGGCCGGGGTCCAGGCGTAGGAGCGGCCCTGCCGGGTGCGGGTCACGGCCTTCTTCGCGTAGAGGCGGGAGAGGATCGTGATGACCGTGGTGTAGGCGAGGTCACCGTCGAGGTGCTCCTGCACCCAGCCGGCCGTCGCGGGTCCGCCTGCCGAGCGCAGCACGGTCAGGACCTGGGACTCCAGCTGGCCCTGGCCGCGCCTGGGGAGCCGGGGGCCGTCCTGGGTGCCGCCGTCGTCCGTACCTATGGGCCTGTTCATCCGCCGCATCCTACTGAGTGGAGCGCCTACGGGCCTGCCGGGCGCCGTGCGGACGGCGGCCACCCACTGTTCTTCTACACGGTTGTAGAGTTTGCCTGGTTCCCGCACCACAGGCAACGCAACGTATGGAGACGTCATGGCCCTTTGGGATCGGATCAAGGAATCCGCGTCGACGATGCAGACGCAGCTGGAGGCGAAGAAGAACGACCTGAAGAGCGGGGCGTTCCGGGACGCGAGCATGGCCATGTGTGCCCTGGTCTCCGCGGCGGACGGTTCCATCGACCCGTCCGAGCGGCAGCGCGTGGCCTCCCTCATCGCCACCAACGACGTCCTGCAGAACTTCCCGGCGGACGACCTGCAGCGACGTTTCAACGCTTACGTCGACAAGCTGACGGCGGACTTCGCGTTCGGCAAGGTCAGCGTGCTCCAGGAGATCGCCAAGGCGAAGAAGAAGCCCGCCGAGGCGCGTGCCGTGATCCAGATCGGCATCGTGATCGGCGGCGCCGACGGCGACTTCGACAAGTCGGAGCAGGCCGTCGTGCGCGAGGCGTGCTTCGCGCTCGACCTGCCGCCGCACGAGTTCGACCTGTAGGTCACCCGCAGCCCGCCGCGTACGGCCCGGGCCCTCGGGCCGTACGCGCACCGGGCCGGCCGCTCCGGGGACCGTCAGAGGTCCTTCTCCGGCCAGTCCAGCAGCCGGGCTCCGATCACCGCTGTCTGCAGCGTGTACCGGTGCATCGGGTCGGACGGGTCGGAGCCGGTCAGCTGGTGTATCCGCTCCAGCCGGTACGTCAGGGCGCGCACGCTCAGCGAAAGCCGGCGGGCCGTCTCGGCGGCCACACAGCCCGCGTCGAAGTACACCGACAGGGTCCGCAGCAGGGGCTCCGCACCGCCCCTCGCCTCCTTGAGCGGGCCGAGCTCACTGCGCACCAGTTCCGCCATGGCCTGCCGGTCCCGGGTCAGGACCGGATAGACCAGCAGGTCGGCGGCGTACAGCACCGGCTCGTCGAGCGTCATCCGCCGGGCGAGGTCCAGGGCTTCGAGCGCCTCGTCGTACGAGTGGACCACCCCACCGGGGCCTCGGTGCGGGCGGCCGACCGCGACCTGGCCGCCGTCCGTCGCGGCGTGCGCCTGCTTGGCGAAGTACCGCAGGACGTCCGGCTGGCTGCCCGGGGCTATGCAGACCAGGCGTCCGTCCTTCGTCGTGAGCAGGATCTTCCGGCCGCTGAAGCGCGCGAGCAGCGCCGCCTCCACGCTGCGGGGCACGGCATCGGACTCGGTGTACGCCTCGGGGCCCGTCGCCACCGCGACGGCATGGGCCCGGGAGAGCCGCAGCCCGAAGCGGGTGGCCCGCTCCGCGAGTCTGCCCAGGTCGCTGCGCCCGTACAGCAGGTCGTCGATGAACTCACGCCGCGCCGCCTCCTCACGCCGCACGGTGAGGCGCTGTGCCCGCTCGAAGCCGTCCGCGAAGGCGTCCACCGCCTGTTCCACGGCGCCCAGCACGGCGTCGGTGGACGAGGCGCCCGCCGCGCCCGGCCAGTCCGCACGCGTCTCCGCGAGGTGGCGCCGCACCAGGGCGCGCAGCTGGTGCCCGGCCTCCGCAGCCTCACGGCCGAGCTGACGGCGCGTCTCCAGCTCCTCCCGGGTGAGCCTGCGGCCGGTGACCGCGACCTCGGCCAGGATCCGGGCATAGCCCTCCAGCAGTCTCTCCGGGATTTCGGGCTCCGCCACGGCACACTCCTCCGTACTCAACAGCACTGTCACCTCACCAACGCACGGGGGCGGGTGCCGGTGCCCGGCAGCCCCGGTCCGCCAAGGCTGCCGGATTCCGGCAGTGCGTCCGGGTGGCCCGCGGTGGCACGATCGGTCCAGCAACACACGGGGGAAGCACGGGGGTCACGGGGGAAAGGAACCGGTTGCTGCGGGCCGTTCGCGGTCTCGCGGCGCCGGCTCCTCGTCCGCCCACCGCCGCCCGGCCTCCGGGGCCGCACAGCGCACGGTGGGACGGGGGCAGGACCCGATGACCGATTTCCTCTCCGCAGCAGCCGCTTTCCCGGCCGTCGTCTTCGGCGCCGCGCTGGTGGTCGTCGTCTGCTTCTGGCTGCTGGTGCTGACCGGAGCGGCCGGGCACGACTCCTTCGACGGCGACCTCGACACCGAAGCCGCAGGCTTCGGCGGGGTGCCCGTCTCCGTGTCGGTGTCGCTGTTCATCGTCATCGCCTGGTTCGCCGCCCTGACCGGCTCGGTCCTGGTGCTCCGCAGCGGTGCCACCGGCACCCTGCGGGCCGTGTTCCACCTCGCCGTGCTGGCGGGGGCGCTACTGATCGCCTGGGGGGTGGTCCGCTTGCTCGTACGCCGATTCCGCCGGTTCTTCCCCGCGGAACCTCCACCGTCCCGGGAGGACTTCGTGGGCCAGTTCTGCGTCATCCGCACCGGCTCCGTCAGCGCCGACTTCGGGCAGGCCGAGGTCACGTCCGCCGACGGATCGACCGCGATCGTGCAGGTCAGACAACCACTGAAGCCGTCGGCGCCGGGTGAGGTGTTCAGCTCCGGCAGTACGGGGCTCCTCTACGCCTACGACGCCGACGGCGAATTCTTCTGGGTCTCGCCCTACGACGCCGCGCTCGCCCCGCGACCGCTGCCGCGCGAGGCCGGCTGACCCGCCTCTTCTCCACACGGGCCCCAGGCCCGTGGTTCCGCGCGCCCGGATGCCGGGGCGCTCCCCTCCTCTTCGTACGTCTGGGACTGACATGGATGCCATCTCCTGGGGCATCGGCGTGATGATCGCCGTTGTCCTGCTCATCACCATCGCTCTGGTCTTCGTCATCACCCGGCTCTTCCGCAAGGTCGAGCAGGGCAAGGCGCTGATCATCTCCAAGACCAAGAAGGTCGATGTCACCTTCACCGGTGCGGTGGTCCTCCCGGTGCTGCACAAGGCCGAGACCATGGACATCTCGGTGAAGACCATCGAGATCCGCCGCACCGGCCGCGAGGGCCTGATCTGCCAGGACAACATCCGCGCCGACATCCACATCACGTTCTTCGTCCGGGTCAACAAGACCGTCGAGGACGTCATCAAGGTCGCGCAGGCGATCGGCACGGAGCGGGCCAGCGACAAGGTCGCCATCCAGGAGTTCTTCGCAGCGAAGTTCTCCGAGGCGCTCAAGACCGTCGGCAAGCAGCTCGACTTCGTCGACCTCTACACCAAGCGGGAGGAGTTCCGGGACCGGATCATCCGCGTCATCGGGACCGATCTGAACGGCTATCACCTCGACGACGCCGCGATCGACTTCCTGGAGCAGACGCCGATGGCGCAGCTCGACGGCGCCAACATCCTGGACGCCCAGGGCATCCGGAAGATCACCGAACTGACGGCGATCGAGCACGTGCGGACCAACGAGTTCCAGCGCACCGAGCAGAAGGAGATCACCCGGCAGGACGTCGACGCCCGCGAGACCATTCTGGAGCTGGAGCGCCGGCAGGCCGAGGCGGAGATCAAGCAGCGTCGTGAGGTCGACACGCTGCGGGCCCGTGAGGAGGCCGTCACCGCCCGGGTGCAGGAGGAGGAGCGGCTCGGTGCGCAGAGCGCGTTCATCCGCACCGAGGAGCAGCTCGGCATCCAGCGGGAGAACCAGGCGCGTGAGGTCGCCGTGGCGCAGAAGAACCGTGAGCGGGTCATCGCGGTGGAGAACGAGCGCATCGAGAAGGACCGGCTGCTGGAGGTCATCGGGCGCGAGCGCGAGACCGAGCTGAACCGGATCGCCGCGACGAAGGAGGTCGAGGCCGAGCGCCGTGAGGTCGCGGACGTGATCCGGGAGCGGATCGCGGTGGACCGCACGGTCGCCGAGCAGGAGGAGTCGATCCTGACCCTCCGGTCCGTCGAGGAGTCCGAGCGCACCCGCAGGTCCGTGATCATCGCGGCGGAGGCGGAGGCGCAGGAGAAGCTGGTCAAGGACATCAAGGCGGCGGAGGCCGCGGAGGCCGCGGCCGTCCACCGCGCGGCCGAGCAGCTGACGCTCGCGGACGCGCGGCTGAAGACCGCCGACCTCGACGCGCAGGCGAAGCTGCGGCTCGCCGAGGGCGTCCAGGCGGAGAGTGCCGCGGCGGGGCTCGCGGACGTCCAGGTCCGGGAGGCGGAGGCCGAGGTCACGGAGAAGGCCGGCCGCGCGGAGGCGCAGGCCACGGAGGCCCGGCTCAGGGCCGAGGCGGAGGGGGCGCGCCTCAAGGCCCTGGCGGTCGCGGAGGGTACGCAGGCGCAGGCCACCGCGGACGCGGCGGTGATCGGCGAGAAGCTGAAGGCCGAGGCGGAGGGGCTCACCCAGAAGGCCGCGGCGATGGCGGCGCTCGACGACGCGTCGCGGGGTCACGAGGAGTACCGGCTGCGGCTGGACGCCGAGAAGGAGATCAGGCTCGCGGAGTTCGACGTGCAGCGGCAGGTCGCCGAGGCGCAGGCGACGGTGCTGGCGACGGGGCTGGAGAACGCGGACATCGACATCGTCGGCGGCGACTCCGTCTTCTTCGACCGGCTGGTGTCGTCGATCTCGATGGGCCGGAGTGTCGACGGGTTCGTGGAGAACTCGAAGACCGCGCAGGCGCTGGCCGGGCCGTGGCTCGACGGCCGGGGGTCGTTCACGGACGACCTGACCAAGGTCCTGGGGTCGGTGTCCACCGGGGACGTACGGAATCTGACGGTGTCGGCCCTGCTGACGCAGCTGATGCGGGCGCCGGGGGCGGCCTCGGGGCAGGTGCGGCAGCTGCTCGCCGCGGCGGAGGAGCTGGGTCTGGCGGGGGTGACGGTGTCGTCGCTCGCGGCGGGGAGCGTGGCCGGGGCCGGTGGCGGTGCGGGGGCTCCTGCGGAGCCGTCGCGGAACGGGGCGGGGGTGGCGTAGCCGTGCCGCCCTCGGGGCCGGGTGCTGCCCCGGCCCCGGGGCGGCTGGTCCTCGGCGGGCCAAGGGTTCCGTTCCGCCCCGGCGGCGTGAGGGTTCCGTCCTCGATCGCCGGACGGGCTTGATTTCGGCACCCGGCACCCGGCGCCCGGCGCCCGGCACCAGAAAAGCCCGGTCTTCCGACAGGGACAACCGCCGGTCGAGCCCGATTTCGACACCCAGCACCGCAAGCGCAGGCCCTCCGGGGCGTTGTCGTGAGTGATATTCCGTAGGGAGCCGTACGCATGGACCGTGACGCCACACCCACCGACGCCGACGCCTACGAGGTGCTCCGGCGGCGGCTCGGGGCGCAGGCCGACGAGCTGGTCCGGCGGGCCGAGTCGCTCAACGCGCGGCGGACCGAGGAGTTCGGCTCCGCCGGGCTGCGTCTGCTCGCCACCGAGCAGGTGCGCACGGAGCTCCCCTCGGTGGCACGCGACCTCGTCGCGGTGGGCGGGCGCCTGCTGTTCGGCTTCGAGCGGGGCCCGGGCGCGCGCGGGGACGCCGGGGTCGGTGACGTACTGGTCCTGCGCGAGCCGGATCTGGAGGAGGCGGGCGCGGGGCTGCTGGACGACGAGGCCTTCGTACGGGAGTTCGCGGGCCTGCACCGTTACTACCGTGACGCCCGGCTGCTCCGGCTGCGGCGCGTCAACGGCCGGCTGCTCGCGGTGTTCCGTACCGGCGAGACGGCCGAGGACATCCGCGTCCTGCGCTGGGCGCTCGGCCCCGACGGTGCTCCCGGGGCGTTCCTGGACGCCCGGGGCGACCGCGACCACGTCTTCCCGCCGTCGCACGACGTCGCCTGGACCCCTGCGGGACGGGACTCCCACGTGCCGGGGCGGCATCCGCACATCTCCGTGCTGGGCAAGGTCTTCGTGGACACGCTGGGCGGCACGCTCACCGTCAGGACGGTCGACGACACCGAGAGCCCCGACGGGATCTACGAGGAGCCGGTCGACGAGCCGCTGCAGTCGCTGGCGGACGCGGCCGTCGAACACGCCGTGGCCGGGCCGCTGATCCTGCTGCGGGTGCGCCCGTACAAGGAGGAGACCTGGCGCCATCTGGTCTTCAACACGCTGCTGTCCACCGTGACGCGCCTCGACGCGATCGGCCCGTCGTGCCGGCTGCTCCCCGAGGACCAGGGGATCATCTTCCCCGGCGGTTACTACCTCACCACCGGCAAGGCCAGGACCTTCGACACCGCCGGGGAGCTCCACGACCCCGTCTTCGAGGGCGCGGTCCCCTCGCCCAACGGCGAGGACGTGCTGTACGTCTTCCGGTCCAGGGACGGCAGCCGCACCCTGCTCCTGCCCTACAACCTGATCCGTCAGGAGGTCGCCATCCCGCTGCTCGGCCGTGGGCACGCCCTCCTCGACGACGGCACCCTGGTCCTCCTGAAGGACGGTGCGGACGGACCGGGCCGGGTCCACCCGCTGCAGCGCTGGGAGACCCCGTACGTCTCCGACACCTACGCCGCCTCCCGTCCCTCCGGCACGGGCCCGCTCGCCCGGACCGGCAACGCCGATCTGGTGCGCGGGATCTCCGACTGCCTGGCCCTGGCGCACGGCGTACGGGACATGACGCCGACCGCAGCCGTGTACAGCAGGCTCGTCGACGACTGCGGCCGGGCGGGCGACCGCTACCACTGGCTCGCCGACCCCGCGCTGGGCTCGCTCGCCGAGCCGCTGGAGGAGCTGCGGGCCACCGCCCGTCAGGTCCTGGCCGAGTTCGACACGGTCCAGGAGCTGACGGGGCAGGCCACCGCCGCGCTCGACGAGGCGTCCACCGCGCTCACCGCCCTGGTCCGCCGCATCCGGGGCGAGGCGCCGCGCTCGGCCGCCGCCTGGGTCGAAGGGCTCACCGAACTGCGCCGTGCGCACGGCCGCCTGGCCACCCTCGCCGAGATGCGGTACGCCGACACGGAGCGCATCGCCGCGCTCCGCGAGGAGACGGGACGGGATCTGGAATCGGCCGCCCGGCGGGCCGTCGCCTTCCTCGCCCGCGAGGACGCGTTCACCGGGTACCACGAGGACCTCGCGGAGATCACCGCGAGCGCCGAGGGGCTCGACAGCGTCGCCGACGCCTCCTCGGCCGGGGACCGGCTGACGGAGATCACGGACGGCCTGGCCACGGTCACGGACGTGGTCGCCGGCCTGGACATGGGCGACGCCACCGTCCGTACGTCGGTCCTGGAGCGGATCGCCGAGGTGCTGGGCGGCGCCAACCGGGCCCGCGCGACGCTCGACGCCCGGCGCGGGGAGCTGGTGTCCCGGGAGGGGCAGGCCGAGTTCGCCGCCGAGTTCGCCCTGCTCGGGCAGGCCGTCACGGGGGCGCTCGCCACTGCGGACTCCCCCGAGGCCTGCGACGAACAGCTGGCCCGGATGCTGCTCCAGCTGGAGAACCTGGAGTCCCGCTTCGCCGGGTCCGACGACTTCCTGGACAGGATCGGCGAGCGTCGTACGGAGGTGTACGAGGCGTTCTCGGGCCGGAAGCAGACGCTGCAGGACACCCGTGCCCGCCGCGCGGAACGCCTCTCGGAGTCCGCGTCCCGGGTCCTGGAGACGGTCTCGCGGAGGTTGGCCTCGCTGGAGGACCTGGACGCCGTCCACACGTACTTCGCCTCCGACCCGATGGTCGCCAAGGTCCGCCGCACCGCCGACGAGCTCCGCGCACTCGGCGACCCGGTCCGCGCCGAGGAGCTGGACGGCCGGCTGAAGGCGGCCCGGCAGGAGGCGGGGCGTGCACTGCGCGACCGGGGCGAGCTGTACGCGGACGGCGGCTCGGTGATCAGGCTGGGCCGCCACCGCTTCGCGGTGAACACCCGGCCCTTCGATCTGACCCTGGTCCCCTCGGAGGACGGGGCCGCCTTCGCACTCACCGGCACGGACTACCGGGCGCCGGTCACCGACCCGGAGTTCGCGGAGGCCCGCGCCTACCGGGACCAGCTCCTGCCCTCCGAGACGCCGGACGTCTACCGCGCCGAGCACCTGGCCGCCCGGCTGCTGGACGAGCACGGCGCGGAGGCCCTGGCAGGCGCGGACCTCCCGTCACTCGTGCGGGAGACGGCAGCGGCGGCGTACGACGAGGGGTACCGCCGCGGTGTCCACGACGAGGACGCCCTCGCCGTCCTGACGGTGCTGCTCCGGCTGCGCGCGGGGGCCGGCCTGCTGCGCTTCACCCCCGCGGTGCGCGCGGCGGCGCAGCTCTTCTGGGCGCACGAGACCGACGAGGCCCTGCGCACGTCCTGGACGCGGCAGGCCCGTTCGCTGGCGCGGGCCCGTGACACCTTCGGGCTCGCGCCCGCCGTCGCGACGCTCCAGGAGGAGTGGGCGGCGGCGATGGGGGCGGAACCGGCCGTGGCCGAGTACCTCTTCGAGGAGCTGGCCCGCGGCCCTGCCGGCTTCGTCACGAGTGCGCCGGTCCGCACGCTCCTGGACAAGTTCCGCCGCGCCCTGGGGACCTCCGCGTACGACGAGGACCTGGCCGCCCTGGCCGGCGACCTCCCGGCCCGGCGCCGGCTGGTGGAGGGCTGGCTCACCTCCTACGCCGCCGCGAGCGGCGAGGACGGCGGTGACCCGGCCGAGGGGGACCTCGCCGAGGCCGTCGCCGTGGAGCTCTGCCCGGGGCTGGAGCGCTACGACTCCGGCGCGCCGCTCGACGCGACGGTCGACGGGCTCCTCGGCGACCACCCGCGCGTCGTGCGGGGCCGGCTGACGGTCCGGCTGGACGAACTCCTGGCCCGTACGGCGGAGTTCCGCGCCCGCACCGTGCCGGGTTTCCGCGCGTACCAGCGGCTGCGCACCACCCTGGTCGCGGCCGAACGCTCGCGGCTTCGGCTGGAGGACCACCGGCCGCGTGCCATGCCGTCGTTCGTCCGCAGCGGACTGCTGGACGAGGTGTACCTCCCGCTCGTCGGCGACAGCCTGGCCAAGCAGATCGGCACCGCCGACGGGGAGCGGCGCACCGACTCGCAGGGCCTGCTGCTGCTGGTGTCCCCGCCGGGCTACGGCAAGACGACGCTCGTGGAGTACGTCGCGGAGCGGCTCGGGATGGTCCTCGTCAAGATCAGCGGACCGAATCTCGGCCACGAGGTGACCTCCCTCGACCCGGCGCAGGCGCCCGGGGCGACCGCCCGCCAGGAGGTCGAGAAGATCAACTTCGCGCTGGCGGCGGGCAGCAACACGCTGCTGTACCTGGACGACATCCAGCACACCTCGCCCGAGCTGCTCCAGAAGTTCATTCCGCTCTGCGACGCCACCCGCCGCGTCGAGGGGGTGCACGAGGGGCGGTCGCGCAGCTACGACCTGCGGGGCAAGCGGTTCGCCGTCGTGATGGCGGGCAATCCGTACACCGAGTCAGGGGCCCGGTTCCGGATTCCGGACATGCTCGCGAACCGGGCCGACGTATGGAATCTCGGAGAGGTCCTGAGCGGCCGGGACGAGGTCTTCGCCTTGAGCTTCGTGGAGAATGCGCTGACCGCCAACCCGGTGCTGGCGCCGCTCGCCGCCCGCTCCCGGAGCGACCTGACCCTGCTCGTGCGCCTCGCCTCCGGCGCGGACCTCCCGGGGTCCGCCGACCGCCTGGAGCACCCGTACGGCCCGGCCGAACTGGACCGGATCCTCTCCGTCCTGCGCCATCTGCTCACGGCGCGGGACACGGTCCTCGCGGTGAACGCTGCGTACATCGCCTCGGCGGCGCAGGCGGACGCCTCGCGCACGGAACCGCCGTTCCGGCTGCAGGGGTCGTACCGGGACATGAACAAGATCGCGGAGCGGATCGTGCCCGTCATGAACGACGCCGAGCTCGCCGCCGTGATCGACGACCACTACGCGGGCGAGGCCCAGACGCTCACCACGGGCGCCGAGTCGAACCTGCTGAAGCTGGCCGCGCTGCGGGGCACGATCACCCCCGCGCAGGCGGAGCGGTGGGCGGCGGTCACCTCCTCCTACGTACGCGCGCAGGCGCTCGGCGGCCCGGACGGCGATCCGGCCTCCCGCGCGGTGGGGGCGCTGGGGCTGCTCGCGGACCGGCTCGCGGCGGTCGAGGCGGCCATCGAGCGGGCCGCCGGCCGGTCCTCGGGTGCACGCCCCCGTCACGCGATGATCACCGACTCGCCCGACCGGACGGGAGGGTCCTGAGGCATGCTGGGTCACGTGGCCACACTTCCGCAACAGCCCCAACGCCCCACGATCAGCGGACACATGGTGGTCTGCGGCGACGACACGCTCGCCCGCCGGCTCGCCGTGGAACTGCGCTACGTGTACGGGGAGCGGGTCACGCTCCTGGTCCCGCCGGGCCGCGAACCCAGCAGGCCGGAGCAGCCGCTGACCCAGCGGGCCCGCGCCGGGGCCCTGTTCGGGCGGATGTCGGCGGCGATGAACCGCAACATGGCGGGCGGCGGGGACGGCGACACGAACGCCGGGGTCGAGGCCGTCCGCATCATGGAGGCCCACGAACCCTCCGACGACGTGCTGGAGGAGGCGGGCGTCGACCGGGCCGCCGCCCTCGCGCTCGTCTACGACGACGACGAGCTCAACATCCGCGCCGCCCTGACGGCCCGTCGGCTCAATCCACGCCTGCGCCTGGTCATCCGGCTCTACAACCGCAAGCTGGGCCAGCACCTGGAGACGCTGCTCGACCAGGCTGCCGCCGTCTCCATGCCCGGGCTCGACCCGGCCGCGCTGGACGCCTCCACCACCGTCCTGTCCGACGCCGACACCGCCGCACCGGCCCTGGCCGCCACCGCGCTGACCGGCAGCAGCAAGGTCGTCCAGGCCGAGGGCCTGCTCCTGCGCGCCGTCGAACGCACCCCGCCCCGGCCGGGGGAGCTCGCCGACCCCGGGCTGTGCACGCTGGCGCTGCTCTCCTCGACCAGCCAGGACCCGGCCGGTACGGAGGGTTCCGACAGCAGCGGCGCCGAGGGCCCCCAGCTCCTGCCCGACCTGGCGACGGTGAACGCCGCCACCGGGCGGGGCACGATCGTCCTGGAGGCCATCAGCCAGGTGGGGCCCGACCGGGCGCCCAGCCGCATGGGGGGCAGGGGGGCGCCGCTCGGTCAGGTCTTCTCGCGTCGGCTGCGCTGGTCGGCGCTGGGTGTCGCGGCGGCCGTCGTCGCCCTGGCCGTCGCCTCGGTGATCACCACGGGCGACAGCCCGCTGCACGCCGCCTACCTGACCATGCTCGACCTGCTGGCGATGGGCGACCCCGCGCTGGAGACGGACGACTCGGCGTCCCGCCAGGTCATACAGCTGCTCTCCGGCATGGCCGGACTCCTGCTGCTGCCACTGCTGATCGCCGCCGTCCTGGAGGCGTTCGGCACGCTGCGCACCGGCTCCTCGCTGCGCCGCCCACCGCGCGGCCTGTCCGGCCACGTGGTCCTGCTGGGGCTCGGCAAGATCGGCACGAGGGTCCTGGTGCGCCTCCGCGAGCTGGACATCCCCGTGGTGGTCGTGGAGGAGGACCCTGAGGCGCGGGGCATCCCGCTGGCGCGCAGCCTGCACGTCCCGACGGTCCTGGGCGACGTGACGCAGGAGGGCGTCCTGGAGGCGGCCAAGATCCGCCGGGCCCGCGCGCTGCTCGCCCTGACCAGCGTCGACGTGACGAACCTCGAAGCCGCGCTGTACGCCCGCTCCGTGAAGCCCGACCTGCGGGTGGCACTGCGTCTGTACGACGACGAGTTCGCCACCGCCGTCTACCGGACCCTGCGCACGGCCCACCCGGGGGCGCTGACCCGCTCCCGCTCCGTGTCCCATCTGGCCGCGCCGTCGTTCGCGGTCGCCATGATGGGCCGGCAGATCCTGGGCGCGGTCCCGGTGGAGCGCAAGGTGATGCTCTTCGCGGCGCTGGAGGTGGCCGGCCACCCGCATCTGGAGGGCCGGACCGTCGACCAGGCGTTCCGGGCGGGCGCCTGGCGTGTCCTGGCCCTCGACGCGACCCCACCGGCCGACCGTCTGCCGGACCTGGCCGCCGTGCCCCCGTTCGACCCCCTCGATCCGTCGGGGCCGGGGACCCAGGACCGGCCGTCCGGCCTGGTCTGGGATCTGCACCCTGGCTATGTGCTGCAGGCGGAGGACCGGGTGGTGATCGCCGCGACCCGGCGCGGACTGGCCGAGCTGCTGCGCGGGCAGCGCTCGGCGAGCCGCCGCTGAGACGAGAGGGGCTAACGGAACATCCCCATCGCGTCCCGCACCTCCGTCAGGGTCGCTTCGGCCACGGCGTTCGCCCGCTCGTTCCCGGCGCGCAGCACGTCGCGCACGTACCCCATGTCCTGGGCGTACTCCGCCCGCCGGGCGCGGATCGGGGCCATCGCCGCGTTGACGGCCTCCGTCACGGTGCGCTTGAGTCCGGCCGCGCCGCTGTTCCCGATCTCCTCGGCGACCTCGTGCGGGTCTCGGCCCAGGCAGAGCGCTGCCAGCAGGACCAGGCTCGACACCCCGGGCCGCAGCTCGGGGTCGTACGTGATGTGCCGGTCGGCGTCCGTGGTGGCGCCCTTGATCAGCCGGGCGGTCTCGTCGGCGTCGGCGCCCAGCGCGATGGAGTTGCCCCGGCTCTTGCTCATCTTGGTGGCGTCGGTGCCGAGCAGCAGGGGCGCGGCGGAGAGCAGCGCGTCGGGCTCGGGGAAGACCGGTCCGTAGCGTTCGTTGAAGCGCCGGGCGACGGTGCGGGTGATCTCCAGGTGGGGCAGCTGGTCCTGGCCGACGGGGACGAGGTTGCCCTTGCAGAAGAGGATGTCGGCGGCCTGGTGCACCGGGTAGGTGTACATGAGGCCGCTGACGGCGGACTGCCGTGAGTGGGCGATCTCGTCCTTCACCGTGGGGTTGCGGCCCAGCTCGGCGACGGAGACGAGCGACAGGAACGGCAGGAGCAGCTGGTTCAGGGCGGGGACGGCGCTGTGGTTGAAGACCGTCGACCGCTCGGGGTCGATCCCGATGGCGAGGTAGTCCAGGAGCAGCCCCTCCACATGCTCGGTGAGCCGCTCGGCGACGTCCCGGTCGGTGAGGACCTGGTAGTCGGCGATGAGCACGAATACGTCGACGCCGAGGTCCTGGAGGCGGACCCGGTTGTGGAGGGTGCCGAAGTAGTGGCCGAGGTGCAGGGCCCCGGTGGGCCGGTCGCCGGTGAGGACGCGGAAGCGGCCGGGGTCCTGGGCGAGCAGCTGTTCCAGTTCGGCGCTGCGGCGTGCGGCGGGGCCGACGGGCTGTTCGTCGGTGGTCGTGGTCACGGGGTTCTCCTCGCTGGTGGTGTACGCGTGGAGGACGGCCCGCCGTGGGCACCGGGGCACAGATGAGGGCCGTCCGAAGATCGAACGGCCCTGGTTCCGCGCAGAGAAGGTGGCCGCTCCTAGGAGGAGCGCCACCGGTTCAGGCACGGTACGGAGGTCATGCGGCGAGTGTATCGCGCACCGGCTACCGGTCGGCGTGACCGCCGACGTAGAACAGCAGCATGACGAACCCGGCGAAGAGGTGGGTCGCGAAGACGTAGACGAAGACGCGCAGGGCGACGTTGCGCTCTTTCCAGCGCTCGCTCTCACTCATCGGGGCCCCTTCGTCCGGCGGCCTGCTCGGCGCCGTCTCCAGGGTACGCAGACCTGGCTCCCGCCCGCTCCGGAGCGGGTGGAATAGGGAAGGGGGGTGCTCCGTTGTAGGGTGTGTTCGCATAGTTCAACGTTCAACCAAAACGACGCGCAACACCTCTGGAGGCGGGCGCCATGCAGTTCGGGATCTTCACCGTCGGGGACGTCACCACCGACCCCACGACCGGTACGACACCGAGCGAGAACGAGCGGATCAAGGCGACCCTCGCGATCGCGCAGAAGGCCGAGGAAGTGGGCCTGGACGTCTTCGCGACCGGCGAGCACCACAACCCGCCGTTCGTCCCGTCCTCGCCGACCACCACGCTCGGCTACATCGCCGCCCGCACCGAGAAGCTGATCCTCTCCACGTCGACCACGCTGATCACCACCAACGACCCGGTGAAGATCGCCGAGGACTACGCCACGCTCCAGCACCTGGCCGACGGCCGCGTCGACCTGATGATGGGCCGAGGCAACACCGGGCCGGTCTACCCGTGGTTCGGCAAGGACATCCGCCAGGGCATCCCGCTCGCGATCGAGAACTACGCGCTGCTGCACAAGCTGTGGCGTGAGGACGTCGTCGACTGGGAGGGGAAGTTCCGCACCCCACTGCAGTCCTTCACCGCGACCCCGCGCCCGCTGGACGGCGTCCCGCCGTTCGTCTGGCACGGCTCCATCCGCTCCCCGGAGATCGCCGAGCAGGCCGCCTACTACGGCGACGGTTTCTTCCACAACCACATCTTCTGGCCGGTCGAGCACACCAAGAAGATGGTCGACCTCTACCGCAAGCGCTACGCCCACTACGGCCACGGCACCGCCGAGCAGGCCATCGTGGGCCTCGGCGGCCAGGTCTTCATGCGGAAGAACTCGCAGGACGCGGTCCGCGAGTTCCGCCCGTACTTCGACAACGCGCCGGTCTACGGGCACGGGCCCTCCCTGGAGGACTTCACCCAGCAGACCCCGCTGACCGTCGGCTCCCCGCAGGAGGTCATCGAGCGGACCCTGTCCTTCCGTGAGGACATCGGCCACTACCAGCGCCAGCTCTTCCTCATGGACCACGCGGGCCTGCCGCTGAAGACGGTCCTGGAGCAGCTCGACCTCCTGGGCGAGGAGGTCGTGCCCGTCCTGCGCAAGGAGTTCGACCGGCTGCGCCCGGCCGGAGTGCCGGACGCCCCCGTCCACCCCGCGGTCACCGCCGCCCGCGCCGCCGCCACCGCCGACACGAAGGAGCTCTGACGACCGTGTCCGCCACCACCCCCCTGAGGATCGTCGCCGTCGCGGCCGGGCTCAGCAGCCCCTCGTCCACCCGGCTGCTGGCCGACCGGCTCGCCGAGGCCACCCGCGAGAGGCTGGCGGCCGAGCAGGACCGCCGCGTCGAGGTCGAGGTCGTCGAGCTGCGCGACCTGGCCGTCGACATCGCCAACCACCTGGTCACCGGCTTCCCGCCGGCCGGCCTCGGGAAGGCCGTCGACGCGGTGTCCGGGGCGGACGGGCTGATCGCCGTGACGCCGGTGTTCACCGCCTCCTACAGCGGACTGTTCAAGTCGTTCTTCGACCTGATCGACAACACCGCGCTGACCGGCAAGCCCGTCGTCATCGCGGCGACCGGCGGAACACCCCGGCACTCGCTGGTCCTGGAGCACGCCATGCGCCCGCTCTTCGCCTATCTGAGGGCCGTCGTCCTGCCGACCTCCGTGTACGCGGCGTCGGAGGACTGGGGCTCGCCGGGGGACGAGTACACGGAGGGGCTGCCCGCCCGGATCCGGCGTGCGGGAGGCGAGCTCGCCTCCGCCGTCACCGGGCGGACCGTCTCCGGCGCCTCCCGGGCCCTCACCCTCGACGACGGTGAGGACGCGGTCGTCCCGTTCGCCCAGCAACTGGCGGATCTGCGGATCAGCTGACCACCCCATCGGGGGCCGCCCGGCCCCCGATGCCCGGTTTGACTACAGTTGCTTCCTGTATGCCGTACATGTTCCAACACCGGAGGCAGACATGGGCAGGATCGTCGTCGGCGTCGACGGATCGGACGCGTCGATCAAGGCACTGCGCTGGGCCGTACGCCAGGCCGAGCTGACCGGGGACACCGTCGAGGCGGTGAACAGCTGGGAGTACCCAGCGACCAGCTGGGCGTCCATGATGCCAGGCATGCCGGAGGACTTCGACCCGCAGGCGGCGGCGACCGTGGCCCTCAACGAGGCGCTGGAAGAGGCGCTCGGCGCCGACGGGGCGGCAGCGGTCGACAAGATCGTCGTGATCGGCAACCCCGCCCAGACCCTGCTGGAGCGCTCCCGGGGAGCGAACCTGCTGGTCGTCGGAGCGCGTGGCTACAGCGGCTTCAAGGCGACCCTGCTCGGCTCGGTCAGCCTCCACGTCACCCAGCACGCCACCTGCCCGGTCACCGTCGTCCACGACTGACCGAACGGACCCCGGGAGGGTCAGCCCGGGGACGTGAGGTGTCCGACGACCCGGGCGAACTCCTCCGTGGGCGAGAAGTCGACGTACTCGCAGTCGTCGAGCGCCTCAGGCGCGTGACCGGGACCCCAGTAGAACGCCTGGCCGGCCTCGTAGACCTCGTACGCCTCCGGGCCCTCCCCGGTCCGCATCCTGAGCCGTCCCTTGAGGAGGTAGCCCCAGTGGGGGCAGGGGCACAGGTCGTCGGGCAGCCCCTTGAGGGCCGGGCCCATGTCCGTCCCCTTGGAGAACCGGGCGAACGCGACCGTCAGGCCACCGCCGATCTCCTTCATGCGCAGCTCCGCGCCGTCGGTCTCGATGGCAACGGGCGTCTCGTTCCGTGTGGTCGCCGTCATGGCTCCTCCAGGTCCGTTTCCCGTGCCCCCTTCCAAGTCTGGGCCCGGGTGCGGACCCGCGCGAGGCCGGCCGGCCCCGTCGCCGTTCGACATCCCGGCGACCGCACCCCCTCACGTCCAGCCCTTCGTCCAGCCCTTACGTCCGGGAGAACGGCCGGGTTCACTCCTCGCGGGTGTAGTAGGCGTAGAACATCGTGCAGAACATCCCCGCGCCGACCGCGAGCCCGATGAGGCTCGCCGCCAGCACGCTCCGGCCGTTCAGGCTGGACAGGAAGCCGACCGCGCCCCCGGCCAGCACGCCGAACGCGGCGGCCCGCAGCTCGCGCGGCAGGGCCCACCGGACCCGCACCAGGGCGTAGCAGAGCGCGGCGAAGACGGCCCCGGACACGACTCCGAGCCAGATCTGCCCCCCGGTGGTCGCCCCGCCGTCCCGCGCGATGAAGAAGGCCCAGAAGCCGAGGATCACGCCCAGTGCCAGGGGCACCGCCCAGGCGAGCGCGCTGTGTCCCCGCCGGGCAGGGGTGCGTGCGTGCGTACGGCGGCGCATCGGCATCGTCGCGTGTGTGGCCATGGCGCACAGCTCCTTCCGTCGCCCCCGTCCCTGTCTCCCTCCAGCGCACACCCGGCCGGGCCGCCCGGCAACTCGGATGGCGTACGGCCCGGAGCGCCACGCCGCCGCGCACGATTGGCTGGTGCCCGTGCGGACCTACATCTCAGCGGCCCTGTCGGCGGTACTGCTCGTCCTGCTCGCCGTCCTGGTCCCGCTGAGCGCGCTCTCCGCCTGGGTCGATCTGGAGCTGGACGACACCGACCGCTATCTCGCCGCGGTCTCCCCGCTCGCCTCCGACCCGGACGTCCAGGACACGGTGGCCACCCAGGTCACGGACGAGACGATGAAGAACATCGACCTCGGGCCGCTCCAGGAGACAGCCGCGCAGTTCCTGCACGGAACGGCGCTGTCGTTCACCACGACCGAGGCGTTCCAGCGGGCCTGGGACGGCGCGAACCGGGCGGCGCACCAGGCCGTGACCGCGTCGCTGCGCGGGGAGGACGGGCAGGCGGTCACCGTCGATCTGGCGCCGGTGCTCGAAGAGGTCAAGAGGGAGCTGGCCGGCAGCGGGGTGCCGTTCGCCGACCGGATCCCGGTCCGGAAGACCGCGATCACCGTGCTCTCCGCCGACCGCGCCGACGACCTGCGGTCCTCCTTCCGGTGGCTGCGGTACTGCAGCGTCTGGCCGGCCGTCGCGACGGTGGTGCTGCTCGTCCTGGTGCTGGGCCTCGCGCTCGTACGCGGCGGTCCCCGGGCAGGTCTGACGGCCGCCGCCGTAGCCGGCGGCGGGCTGGTGCTCGGCGCGGTCCTGCTGCGGATCGCCGTCGCCGTGGGCCGCGACCGGGTGCTCGACGAGGTGCCGGGTACCGACCGGGGCGGGGCCGCCGCGGTGTACGACGCGGTGACCGCCTCGCTGCTGACGACGGTGTGGGGCGTGCTGATCGCGGGGGCGGTCCTGGTGATCGCCGGCGCGGCGGGACGGGTCGTGGCGGCCCGGCGGGGAGTGGGCCACCGGAGCTGACGAGCGCTCCCCACCCTGACGTTGAACGATGGTACAACTAGTACGTTCGTTCAACTGGATTGGGGAGTGACAGTGGGAACGGAGAGATCGTTACGCGCCGGGCGGCGGGAGTGGGCCGGCTTCGCGGTGCTGGCGTTACCGACCATGCTGCTGGGGCTCGATGTGACGGCGCTGTACCTCGTCGTTCCAAGCCTGGCAGCGGACCTGCGTCCCACCGCGACGGAGACGTTGTGGATCATGGACACCTACGGATTCCTCATCGCGGGTCTCCTGATCGTCATGGGAACTCTGGGCGACAGGATCGGGCGCCGACGCCTGCTGATGATCGGCATGGCCGCCTTCGGCGCCGCCTCGGTCCTGGCCGCGTTCGCTCCCGACGCCCTCTGGCTGATCATGGCGAGAGCACTGCTGGGAGTGGCCGGAGCGACGCTCATGCCGTCCACCCTGTCCCTGATCAGCAACATGTTCACCGACGCCCGGCAGAGGGCGATGGCCTTCGGCGCATGGGCCACGGTGTTCGCGCTCGGAATGGCGGCCGGGCCGATCGTGGGTGGGGCCCTGACCGCGGGCTTCTGGTGGGGTGCGGCCTTCCTGATCGCCGTACCCGTCAGCGTGTTCGTTCTGGCCGCCGCACCGGTGCTGCTGCCGGAGTTCCGGACCGACGCCGGTCGGCTCGACCTGTTGAGCGTCGGCCTGTCGCTGACGGCGATGCTTCCGGCCGTCTATGCGGTCAAGCACGTCGCCGCACATGGCCTCGACGTCCAGGCCTCAGCCGCCGTCCTGCTCGGCGGCGGCTCGGCGGTCGCGTTCGTCCGTCGTCAACTTCGCCTGAAGGAGCCGCTGCTGGACGTCAGGCTCTTCACCGATCGGGCCTTCTCCGCCGCCCTGGCGGTCCTGCTCATCGGTCTGGTCGGCTTCGGCGGGATGATGTTCCTGATCACGCAGCACCTGCAGTTCCGTCGAGGGCCTCTCGCCCGTCGCGGCCGGCCTGTGGATGGGACCACCGGCCCTGGCCATGCTGGCCGGGGGCATCGGTGCGCCTCTGATCGCCACTCGCGTCCCACCGGGAGCCGTCATGGCCTCTTCCCTCGCACTGTCCCTCATCGGATACGCCCTCCTCGCCGCCGCCGGTACCGACAGCAGGCTGAGCGTGGTCACCGGGCTCGGCTTCCTCTACCTCGGCATCGGGGTCATCGCCGCACTGGGGACCGACCTCGTCGTCGGCGCGGCACCGCCGGAGAGGTCCGGGTCGGCCTCCGCGCTGTCGGAGACCGTGCAGGAGCTCGGGATCGCGGCCGGGGTCGCGCTCCTGGGAAGCCTCACCACGGCGATCTACCGGACGGCGGTCGAGGCCCGGCCCGGACTGCCTCGTGCTGTGGCCGAGCCCTTCGGCGACAGCCTGTCGGGCGCGGCATCCGTGGCGGACCAGTTACCGGCCGGGGCGCTCCGGAGCGCGCGGGAGGCCTTCGCCGGGGGACTCAACACCGCCGCGATCGCCGCGGGTATCGCGATCGCCGGAGCATCGGTCGTGTGCTTCAGGACGCTCCGTCACATCGGCCCGATCGGCCGGACCACCCCCGAGACCGAGCCGATAGCCTCGACCCACGTGCGCGGCGACGATCGGTAGGGGCAATGGCGGACGAGAAGGACACGGTCGACGGGCGCAAGCTACGCGGTCAACGCCGCCGAGCCCAGATCATCGAGGCAACGCTGGCGATCGTCCGCCGCGACGGTGCCGTCGGCGTGACCCATCGGACCGTCGCCAAAGAAGCCGGTATCACCACCAGCCTGACGCTCTACTACTTCGCCACGCTCGACGACCTGCTGGTCGCCGCCCTGACCGAGGTCGCCGACACGTACACCCGCCGCATCCGCCGGCTCATCGACACCGCGGACGACCCCCTCGACGGGCTCGCGCAGCTCATCGCCGAATCCGCGGGCCCGGGCCGTGAGCGCGCACTCGCCGAACGTGAGTTGTCGACGCTGGCGGCCCGCCGCCCGGCCCTGCGCCCCGCGGCGCGGGGCTGGCGCGACAGCGTCGCGGAGCTCGCCCGGACGCAGACGGACGATCCTGATGCCGTGGAAGCAGTCGTGGCACTGTGCGACGGGCTGTGCGCGGCGATCCTCCTCGACGACCACGGTGCCGACCCGGATCACGTCCGGGCAGTCCTGGGAAAGGCGCTACCTGGAACCCGCCCGCAGCGTCCGGCGATCACGCCCTAGGAGGGCGTCGGGCCCCTGCCGTGAAGGCCCTGGAGGCGTTCCATCTCGCGGCGGTCCCGCTTGGTCGGGCGGCCCGTGCCCCGGTCGCGGACCGGGACCTGGATCGCGGTCTCGCGCGGCGGCGGGGGCGGGCTGTTGTCGACGAAGCACTCGGCCGCCACCGGCGGGCCCACCCGCTTCTTCACGATCCTGGAGACGACCACGACCCGGTCCCGGCCCGCGTGCCGCAGCCGCACCTCGTCACCCGTACGCAGGACCTGGGCGGGCTTCGCGCGCTCGCCGTTGACCCGCACGTGTCCCGCGCGGCAGGCGGCAGCCGCCTGCGACCGGGTCTTCGTCAGCCGGACCGCCCAGATCCAGGCATCGACCCGAGCGCTCCCCTCCGCCTGCGGCGCCTCACCGGAAACCATGCGACGACTCTAATCCGGCGAACCCCGTCCATGGGTCGTCGGGAAGCTACGGACAGGAATCCGGGCGATATGCCCGCGTTCCCCGTCCGTGACTTCCCGACGACCCCGTTGGTCCGAGCCGGGTGGGCGGTCAGACGCCGATGTCGCTGCCGTCCTTGCGCCAGACGGCTACGACCGACGGGCGGACGATCCGGCCCGGCCCGTCCGGCCAGGCGCTCGCGGGCTTCTCGACGGACGCACCGTCGACCTCGCCCGGGTGCTGCACGGCCACGAGGACACGGCGGTCCTGGATCACCGGACCGCAGGTCTCCGCGCCGGTCGGCACCGTCAGGAACTGCTTCAGCTCACCCCGCCGTTCGCCCTGCGTCGCGACACCGAACAGGCCGTCGTGCGAGCCGAGCTGGGCGCCGTCGGTGGAGATCCACAGGTTGCCGTGGTCGTCGAAGGCCACGTTGTCCGGGCAGGAGATGGGGCTGACCTTGTCCTTCGGGAACCCGGCGAAGTACGTCGCCGGATCCTCCGGGTCACCCGCGACGAGGAACAGCCGCCAGGCGAACCCGTCACCCGCCGGGTCGTCCCAGTGCTCCGCGAGCTCAAGGATCTGACCGTGCTTGTTGGCGTTGCGCGGGTTGGCCTCGTCGGCACCCGCCTTGCCCGCCTTGCCGCGGTCGGTGTTGTTGGTGAGCGCCACATAGACCCGGCCGGTGCGCGGCGAGGGCTCGACGTCCTCGGGCCGGTCCATCTTGGTGGCGCCGACCTTGTCACCGGCCAGGCGGGTGAAGACGTACACCTCGTCGGCGGTCATGCCGGGGACGTGCGAGGTGGTGCCCGTGGCGAGCGGGATCCAGACGCCGCTGCCGTCGAACTCCCCGTCGGAGGGGAGCTTGCCCGTGCCGTCGAACTCGGCTGCCGGGGAGTCCCCGGTCAGCTTGGCGACGTACAGCGTGCCCTCGTCGAGCAGCGTGAGGTTGTGCTCCCGGGCGGCCCGCGAGTTGCCCTTCTTCATCCGCTTGCTGGAGACGAACTTGTAGAAGTAGTCGAAGCGTTCGTCGTCCCCCATGTAGACCACGGGGCGGCCGTCGGAGGTCAGCCGGGGCGCTGCCGCCTCGTGCTTGAACCGGCCCAGCGCGGTCCGCTTGCGGGGCGTGGAATCCGGGTCGTACGGGTCGAGTTCGACGACCCAGCCGAAGCGGTGCGACTCGTTGGGCTCCTGCGCCAGGTCGAAGCGCTTGTCGAACAGCTCCCACTTGCGTTCCGTCGCGGCCGTGCCGATGCCGTAGCGCTTGTCGGTGGCGCTGGAACCGTTGGCGAAGTACTGGTTGAAGTTCTCCTCGCCGTGCAGGGTGGTGCCCCACGGGGTGGTGCCGCCCGCGCAGTTGTTGAGCGTGCCGAGCACCTTGCGCCCGGTGCGGTCGGCGGAGGTGCGGAGCAGTGGACTGCCCGCGGCCGGTCCGGTGACCCGGAATTCACTGGTCGCGGTGAGACGGCGGTTCAGCGGGTGGCGGTTGACCGGGGCGAGCTTGCCGGTGCGGCTCTCCTCCTGGACGACGACCACGGAGAGTCCGTGCGCCGCCCAGGCGATCTCGACCTGCTCACGGGTCGGGGCGGCCGGATCGTATCCACGGAACATCAGGATCTCGTCCGTGTACTCGTGGTTGGCGACCATCACCTGACGGCCGCGTTCGCCGCGGAGCGGGAGAAGGGAGAGAAAGTCGTTGTTGTAACCGAACTGGCCCGCCTGCGCCTTCGCGGACTGCTTGTCCGGGTCGAAGGCGGGCGCTCCGCGCAGGATCGGTTCGCCCCAGCGGATCACAACGTTCTGGCCGTAGCCCTCGGGGACCGAGACCTTGTCGTCCTTGTTGGGCGCGACCGCCGCGAACCGCAGACCCCGGGCACCCGAAGGAGTGGGCTTCGGCCTGCCTCCCGGACGTCCCGCGAGCGGTGCGGCCTCGGCGGTCGTGGCCGCCGGGCCGGCGAGTGCGGCGGTTCCCGCGGCGGCGGCCACGGTCACCACGGCGGCTGCGCGCATCATCGACCGGCGGGACAGGGCACCGGCGATGATGTCACCGGCGTACTCGTTGTCGCTGGTGTTCGGGATTTCCTGGAAGCAGGCGTCACCGCAGCGGTAGCGGCAGGTCAACGCAGAGCGCCCGCCCGGGTGCGAGCCGATGAGCGGCAGCAGGTTGCGCACGTTTTCGTCCCTCCGTCTGTGTGTCACGCGTGACGGTAGGTGCGTATCCACGCCGTACGTGGGACTGCCGGTGAACAGAGGGTGAAGTCCGGGACACCCCTGCGTCTCCGGCCCGTTGGGGACCCGGACGGGACTCGATGACGACTCGGTTGGAGATCGGTTGGCGCCTGAGCGGGCCGCACCGCCGAACGGCCGGATCCGGCCGCTAACCTTACGTATCCGCCCTGGCCAGGGACCAACTCCCGCAGTACGGACATAAGGCCGACCGGCGTACATGTAGGGCCGCCCTCCATGGACCGGGTCGGTCCACATCGCACCCACCTCATCAACTCATGCGAAAGGCCTCGCCCATGGGCATTCGGAGCTTGCTGCGCAAGGTGTTCGGCCGCACGGAGCAGGACGGGCCGACCACGGCCACCGTCCCGCCCCAGGCCGAGCGCACCCAGCCCACGGAGCCGGAGCCGGAGACCACCACTTCGGCGGCCGAGCCCGCAAAGGCGTCGGTACCGGCCCCGGCCTCCTCCTCGGACCGGTCCGCCGGTGCCGAGCACGAGCACGACAGTGGACAGGCGTCGGATCTGGTGGCGGCGGCCTTCGACAAGGCGGCCGCGACGACGACGGACACGCCGGCCGCCGCACCCGCGCCGACACCGAGGGTTCCGGCCCAGGGGTCGGACCCTGAGGCGAAGTCGGCCACGGAGACCGAGCCGAAGGCCGAGCCGAAGGCCGAGCCGGTCTCCGCAGCGCCGATCACGATCGACATCGACCCGGAGCCGGAGCCGGAGCCCGAACCGGAGACGGTGGCGAAGACGGAAGCGGAGCCCACGGCTGCCGAGGAACCCGCGGCTGCCGTGGAGCCCGCGGCTGCTGAGAAGCCCGCCACGGAGGTGCCTGCCGACGAGGAGCCCGCCACCGAGGCCAAGGGGGAGGCAGCACCGGAGCCGGTCGCCGCCGAGGAGCCCCCGGTCGGGACGCCCGCCACCGAGACGACGGCCGAGCCCGTCGTCGAGCCCGAGCCCGCCGCCGAGCCGGAGCCCGTCGTCGAGCCCGAGCCGGCAGCTGCGTCCGAGGCGCCGAAGGCGGAACCGGTCGCCGAAGCCACGCCCGAGCCGGTCGCCGAAGCCGAGCCCGCCGTTGAGCCGGTCGCCGTGCCCGAGCCCGCCGCCGAGCCGGTCGCTGTCGCAGTGCCCGAGCCGGCAGCCGCCCCCACCGGCAAGCCCGCCGTCACCCTCGCCCGGGTCAAGACCGCCGCGCCCGCCCTCGTGGCCCCGTACAAGGCCGCACAGGCCGGGCTCAAGGCGCACGGGCTGACCGGGCTGCGGGCCACCGTGTATCTGGTGCTCGACCGGTCCGGGTCCATGCGGCCGTTCTACAAGGACGGCAGCGCCCAGCACCTCGGCGACCGCGCCCTCGCGCTGGCCGCGCACCTGGACGCGGACGCCACCGTGCCCGTCGTCTTCTTCTCGACCGACATCGACGGCACCGGGACGATCGACCTCACGGCCCACGAGGGCCGGGTCGACGAACTGCACGCGGGCCTCGGACGCCTGGGACGTACGAACTACCACCGCGCCGTCGAGGAGGTCGTCTCGCATCACGAGAAGTCCGGGGCCACCGGCCCGGCACTGGTGATCTTCCAGACCGACGGCGCCCCGGACGCCAAGGTGGCGGCCAAGCAGGCCCTCGCGGACGCGGCACGGCTGCCGCTCTTCTTCCAGTTCGTCGCGTTCGGCGACGAGGACGCGAAGGCCTTCGACTTCCTGCGCAGGCTGGACGCCGGGAACGCCGGGTTCTTCCACGCGGGCCCCGCCCCGCGCGAGGTGCCCGACGCGACGTTCTACCGGGAGATCCTCGCCGGACTGCCCGCCTGGGCCAAGGCCCACGGAGTCGTCGCGGAGGACTGATCCACCGGCAGCCGTACGGTCACGGCGAGCCCGCCCTCCGGGCCGGGTACCGCCGTGGCCGTACCGCCGTGGGCCACCGCGATGGACCGCACGATCGACAGTCCGAGCCCCGAGCCTTGCCCCATCCGGTCCCGCCCTTCTCCGCGCCGGAACGGCTGGAAGAACCCGGCGATGTCCCCCTCGGCCACCACCGGGCCCGTGTTGCGGACGACCAGGGTCCCGTCGGCCGACAGGGACACCCGCACCAGGCCGCCGGGCACGTTGTACCGCACCGCGTTGGACAGCAGATTCGCGACCAGTTGCGCGAGCAGCTGACGGTTCCCCCGGACGACGCAGGGCTCGGCCTCGACCGTGACCTCCGGCCGGGACACCAGCGCCCGGTCCGTCGCCGCCACGGGCCGGGCGGCCTCCTCCGCCACCACCCGCTCCAGGTCGACCTCCGTGCGCTCGCTCCTCGCCAGCCCCTGTTCGCTGCGCGCCAGCACCAGCAGCCCTTCGATGAGCCGCTCGCTGCGCCGGTTGTTGTCCAGCAACGTCTGACGGGTCCGTACGAGGTCCTCCGGCGAGGGATCGTCGAGCCCCACCTGGATCGCGGCCCGCTGGGTGGCCAGCGGGGTCCGCAGCTCGTGCGAGGCGTTGGCGATGAACCGCCGCTGACTGTCGAAGGCCTTCTCCAGCCGCGCCAGCAGCGCGTCGAGCGTCTCGCCCAGCTCCTTCAGCTCGTCGTCCGGGCCACTGGACGCGATCCGCTCGTGCAGGGTGTGCTCGGAGAGCCGTCGTGCCTGGGCCGTCATCGCGTGGACCGGCCGCAGCACCCGCCCCGCGGTCCACCAGCCCACGCCGACCGCGCACCCCGTCATGACGAGCAGCGCGGTGGCCGACCAGTACAGGAGTTCCCTGCCGGCGGCGTCGCTGACGTCGTCGGTGACGTCGTAGACCGTGGGCGGGCCGAGACGGCCCCGGGTGTGCAGCGGACCGTTGACCGCGAAACCCGGCTGGGCGACAGCGGCGGAGGTGGCGATGGCCCGTGCCTGCGAGTCCGTGCCGGCGCGCGACGCCAGATTGACCGTGGCGAGCAGCGCCGTACCGAGGATCAGGAAGACCCCGCCGTACACGAGGGCGATCCGCATCCGGATCGTCGAGTGCCGGCCTTGCGCCGCACCGGTCGCCCGCAGCGGCTTCAGCAGCCGGCTCACAGGGCGTACCCGACGCCCTGCACGGTGCGGATCAGCGCCGGTTCCCCCAGCTTGGCGCGGAGCTTGCTCATGCAGACGCGGACGGCGCCGGTGAAGGGATCGGCGTTGGCGTCCCAGGCCCGCTCCAGCAGCTCCTCGGCGCTGACCGTGCCGCCGTCGGCCTCCAGCAGCAGTTGCAGCACGGTGAACTCCTTGGGCGACAGGTCCAGCTCCCGCCCGTCCCGGGTGGCGGCCCGGCGCACGCTGTCCAGCCGGATGCCGTGCCGCTCCAGCTGCGGCGGCACGGGCCTTGCGCTGCGCCGCCGCAGGGCGCGCACCCGGGACACCAGCTCGGGGAATTCGAAGGGCTTGCTCACGTAGTCGTCGGCGCCGAGGTCGAGGCCCTCCACCCGGTCCTCCATGGTCCCGGAGGCGGTGAGCATCAGGATCCTGGTCCGCGAACCGGCGGACACGAGCCGACGGGCCACGTCGTCACCGTGCACCCGGGGCAGATCACGGTCCAGGACGACCACGTCGTAGTCGTGCAGCCCCAGATAGGCGAGCGCCGCGTCCCCGCTGTACACGGTGTCGACGGCGAATCCGGCCCTCCGCAGCCCGGTCGCCACCAACTCCGCCAGGATCTCCTCGTCCTCGGCGACCAGTACCCGCATCGTGTTGTCCCCTGCCTCGTGCACGCGTGCCCACTCCTCCCAGGATGCGTCTTTGGTACGGGAAAGGATGTTTCGCAAAGCTCTCCGCGGCCGGGGCCCCCGTTATCGATGTGAGTGGATCTCCCACGGACCGTTAGGATTTCGACCATGGCGGCCACCGGATCCGAGAAGCAGGGGGGCGACGGCGTGAAGAGTTTCTACGTGTCGACCCCCATTTACTACGTCAACGACGCTCCTCACCTGGGGCACGCCTATACGACCGTCGCAGGCGACGTGCTCACCCGCTGGCACCGCCAGCGGGGCGAGAAGGTGTGGTACCTCACGGGCACGGACGAGCACGGTCAGAAAATCATGCGCACGGCCGAGGCGAACGACGTCACGCCGCAGGCCTGGTGCGACAAGCTCGTCGAGGAGGCCTGGAAGCCCCTCTGGGAGCACCTGAACATCGCGAACGACGACTTCATCCGTACGACGGAGAAGCGGCACACGGACCGTGTGCAGGAGTTCGTGCAGGACCTGTACGACAAGGACCAGATCTACAAGGGCGGGTACGAAGGCCCGTACTGCGTGGGCTGCGAGGAGTACAAGCTCCCCGGTGACCTCATCGAGGCCGAGGACGGCACGAAGCTGTGCCCGATCCACAAGAAGCCGGTGGAGCTCCTCAAGGAGGAGAACTACTTCTTCAAGCTGAGTGAGTACGGCCCGAAGCTCATGGAGTTCTACGCGGCCAACCCGGGCTTCATCCAGCCCGAGTCCGCCCGCAACGAGATCGTGAACTTCGTCAAGCAGGGTCTGCAGGACCTGTCGATCTCGCGCTCCACCTTCGACTGGGGCGTCCCGGTCCCGTGGGACCCGAAGCACGTCATCTACGTGTGGATCGACGCGCTGCTCAACTACGCGACGGCGGTCGGCTACGGCGCCAACCAGGAGAAGTTCGACGGCACCTTCCCGGCGGACGTGCACCTGATCGGCAAGGACATCCTGCGCTTCCACTCGGTCATCTGGCCGGCCATGCTGATGGCGCAGGGCCTGCCGCTGCCCGGCAAGGTCGTCGCCAACGGCTGGCTGATGGTCGGCGGCGAGAAGATGTCCAAGTCGAACCTGACGGGCATCAAGCCGCAGGACCTGACCTCACACTTCGGTGTCGACGCGTACCGCTGGTACTTCCTGCGTGCCATCGCCTACGGCAGCGACGGCTCGTTCTCCTGGGAGGACTTCAGCGCCCGCTACACCTCGGAGCTCGCCAACGACTACGGCAACCTCGCCTCGCGCGTGGCAGCCATGGTCGGCAAGTACTTCGGCGGCGCGCTCCCGGAGGCCACGGCCCCCGGTGACGCCGAGCAGGCGGTCCAGGAGGGCCTGGCCAAGGCTGTCGCCGCCGCCGACCGGAAGATCGGCGAGGACCTGGACTTCCAGGGCGGCATCCTGGCGATCTTCGACTTCGTGAAGCAGGTCAACGGCTACATCACGGAGCAGGAGCCCTGGAAGGTCGCCAAGGACACGTCGCCGGAGGGCCAGGCCCGCCTCGCGACCATCCTGTACACGGCGGCCGACTCGCTGCGCGGTGTCGCGGTCCTGCTGAACGCCGTGATGCCGGACACCTCGCAGAAGCTGTGGGAGTCCCTGGGGGCCGAGGCGTCCCTGGGCGCCCTGGCCGACCAGCCGGTGCAGGACGCGGGCCGCTGGGGCCAGCTGCCCGTGGGCGCGACGGTGACGAAGGGCGCGGTGCTGTTCCCGCGTCTGGAGGAGAAGCCCGCGTAAGCGACATACGCGTCGAGGAGCCCGGGACCCGAACACATCGGGCCCCGGGCTCCCTCGCGTGACGGGTCAGCGCGTCCAGATCTTGAGCGGCTCGGTGTCGAGATCGATCCCCACCGGGTCGGGGAGCGTCCGGTCTTGCCGTACGGCACGGTGGCCACCTGCTCGTACCGCACGCCGTGGGGCTGTGAGTGGGCCTTCACCTCGCAGGAGTCCCGGTCGATCAGCAGATGGACCGGGGTGCCTATGGGCATGTGTCCACGCCCGGTCCGCGTTTCACCGGGCCAGCGACGCGGCGTCCCCCATCACGATCACGGGGTGTTTCGCGGGGTCCAGCGTGAGCAGCAGCTCCCGCATCCGGTCCTCGGTGAGCGAGACGCAGCCCTGGGTGGGCCCCCCGTGGTCCACGTGGATCCAGATGCCGCCGCCCCTCTCCTCGCCGAGCGGCCGGGTGCGGTCCAGGGGGCTCGTGCCCGGGGTCCGGTTGTAGTTGATGGCGACGACGTAGTCGAAGGAGCCTTCGAGGGGCTCCCCCAGGAAGCCCTCGCCGGTCACCGAGAAGCGGTGCTCTTCGTCGTACGGGAGCAGAGCCCCAGGGTCGGGCAGCCGGCCGCCCGCGTCGGTGAGGCCGAAGACCCCGACGGGGGACCTGAGGTCGTCCGCGAGATGGTGGTCCGTCCAGCCCCGCATGCCGTTGTGGGCGGGCCAGGGGCCTGCCCCTGGTCTCCAGCCGAGAGCGGGGTCGTCGAAGCTGTGGAGCACGACCGTGGAGCGGTTGGAGTCGGGGCCCTCCCCGGTCACCACGACGGCCTGCCGAGCCGTGGCGGGGATCTGCGCCCGGGTCTGCGGACCCAGCCCCGGGATCTCGGAGGGGCGGCGGAGGGGTTCCGCCGTGCGGGACTGCACGGCGGAGGCCCCGGGGCCGTCGGCGCCCCGGGGCGCCGCCGGGTCGGCGGTCTGCACCGCTCCGGAGGAACAGCCGATGACCAGCAGGAGCAGGAGGACGAGCAGGACGTACGGGCGACGCGCGACGGACACGGGCGGAACTCCTCGGTGGGGGGCGGACGAGCACTTCCCGTGCCAGTCTTTTCCGCGCCCGACTGCGCCGAACCGGAACCGGGGCCATCCGGATGTACCCGGCCCGGCGGGTACGAAGGTGCGGAAATTCCCTCTGTCCACCCGTACGCAGAGAAAACAGTCCCCGGCCGGGCGGCCGGGGACTGTTTCACGTGGAACCGAAGCGGAACGAGGGTGCCTACTTGGCGCCGGTGTCCCGCGCGACCGAGTCCTTGGCCTCCGCCTTCTCCTTCGCCGCCGCGACAGGCTTGCGGAGCTGGATGTTCAGCTCGCGCAGGCGGGTCTCGTCCAGCTCGCTCGGGGCGCCCATCATCAGGTCCTGGGCGTTGCCGTTGAGCGGGAAGGCGATCGTCTCGCGGATGTTCGGCTCGTCGGCCAGCAGCATCACGATGCGGTCGACGCCCGGGGCGATGCCACCGTGCGGCGGGGCGCCGAGGCGGAACGCGCGCAGCATGCCCGCGAACTCCCGCTCCACGGTCTCCGCCTCGTAACCGGCGATCGCGAAGGCCTTCAGCATGACCTCGGGCTCGTGGTTACGGATGGCGCCGGAGGACAGCTCGATGCCGTTGCAGACGATGTCGTACTGCCACGCCAGGATGTCGAGCGGGTCCTTCTCCTCCAGGTCCTTCATGCCGCCCTGGGGCATGGAGAACGGGTTGTGCGAGAAGTCGATCTTGCCGGTGTCCTCGTCCTTCTCGTACATCGGGAAGTCGACGATCCAGCAGAAGCGGAAGACGCCCTCCTCGAAGTGGCCGGCGCGCTTGGCGGCCTCGACGCGGACGACGGACATGATCTTGGAGACCTCGTCGAACTCGCCCGCGCCGAAGAAGACGGCGTGGCCGGGCACGAGGGACAGACGCTCGGTGAGGGTCTTGACGTCCGACTCGGTGAGGAACTTGGCGATCGGGCCCGCCAGCGTGCCGTCCTCGGCGACGCGGACCCAGGCGAGGCCCTTGGCGCCGTGCTCGACCGCGTACGCACCGAGGCCGTCGAAGAACTTCCGGGACTGGCCCGCGGTGTCCGGCACCGGAAGGGCGCGGACGTGCTTGCCGGCGAAGGCCTTGAACTCCGAGTCCGCGAAGATGTCGGAGATGTCGACGAGCTCCAGCTGGGCGCGCAGGTCCGGCTTGTCGTTGCCGTACTTCAGCATCGACTCGCGGAACGGGATGCGCGGGAACGGCGAGGTCACGTGACGGCCGTTGCCGAACTCCTCGAAGAGCTCGGTCATGAGCTTCTCGATCGGCTGGAAGACGTCCTCCTGCTCGACGAACGACATCTCGACGTCGAGCTGGTAGAACTCGCCGGGCGAACGGTCGGCGCGGGCGTCCTCGTCGCGGAAACAGGGCGCGATCTGGAAGTAGCGGTCGAAGCCGGAGATCATCAGCAGCTGCTTGAACTGCTGCGGCGCCTGCGGGAGGGCGTAGAACTTGCCCGGGTTCAGGCGGGAGGGGACCACGAAGTCACGGGCGCCCTCGGGGGAGGTCGCGGCGAGGATCGGGGTCGCCATCTCGTTGAAGCCGAGGGCCACCATCTTGGAGCGGATGGAGGCGATGACGGACGAGCGCAGCATGATGTTGCGGTGCATGCGCTCGCGGCGCAGGTCGAGGAAGCGGTACTCCAGGCGCCGCTCCTCGTTGACCCCGTCCTCCGTGTTGATCGTGAAGGGCAGCGGGGCGGCTTCGCCCAGCACCTCGACCTCGGTGACCTCGATCTCGATGTCACCGGTCGGGAGCTCGGGGTTGACGTTGTCGGCGCCGCGCGCGGAGACCTTGCCGTCGATCCGGACGACGGTCTCCTTGGTCAGCTTCGCCAGGGCCTCGTTGCCGGGCGTACCCGGGCGGGCGACGAGCTGCACCAGACCGTAGTGGTCACGCAGATCGATGAAGAGGATGCCACCCAGGTCTCGGCGATTGTGCAGCCAGCCGCTCAGCCGGACGTCGGTGCCGACGTCAGAGGCGCGGAGCTCGCCGCAGGTGTGGGACCTGTACCGATGCATCGTCGTTCATCCAGTCTTCGCGGTTCGGGGTGGATTGACACCCCAGGCTACCGCCCGTGGCGGTACCGCTTCATAGGCATTGTCGCCGTACGGCTGTCCGAGAGCCGCCCGCCCGGCCCGCGACGGTCTCCGAAGGCCTCCGCCGGACAGCGTGCGTGCGGTGCCCGCCGGTGGCGGCAGGGCGGGAAATCTTCCTAAAGTAGGGCAATGCGCACCGAGGAGATCCTGGCTGCGATCGGGACCGGTCTGTGGAGCTGGGACAGCTCATCGGGCATGGTCACGTTCGACGCCGAGGCGGCGCGGCTGGTGGGCCTGCCCGCCGAGGCCACGGTCCGCCCCGGCGACGAGGTGCGCCGTCGCATCCACCCCGCCGACTGGAACGAGGTCGACGGCGTCGTGAACTTCGCGATCGCCGAGGACACGGTGGCCGAGGCCCGGATGCGGATCATGGACGAGGACGGCGCGGTCGTACGCACGGTGCGCACCCGGTCCAAGCCGGTCCCGCTGGACACCCCGGGCCGCCACACGTACGTACTGATGGGCACCCTCCAGGAGGTCGCCCAGCCCCCGGAGGCCAATGCGGCGCAGACCCCGCTCACCGGCGACTGGCGGCGGTCGCGCGAGGCGTTCCTGCTGGACGCGGGGCGCGCGCTCGCCGAGGCCGGGTCCACCGAGGAGGTCATGCGGGTCGCCGCCTCGCTCTCCATGCCGGGTTTCTCGCCGGACGGGCTCGCGGTCTTCGGCATCTCGGGCGAGCGGCTGACGGTGATCGGGCACCACGGGCACAACGTCGGCGACGAGAAGCCGTTCACCGAGATGTCCCTGGAGACCGACTACCCGGCCGCCGAGGTCGTACGGACCGGCCAGGCGATCTACCTCGAGTCGCCCGAGGAGTACCGGCGGCGCTTCCCGACCACCTGGCCGCTCGCCATGGAGTTCGGACGCCGCTCCTGGGCCTTCCTGCCGCTGATCGCGTCCGGGCACACCATGGGCGCCTGGATGGCCGGATTCCGGCACAACGTGAAATTCTCGCCGGACGAGCGCTCCGTGCTGGCGACGGTGGCCAGGATGCTGGCACAGGCGCTGACCCGGGCGGGGGCCGCCGACAACGAGCGCGAGCTGTCGACGGGCCTCCAGAGGGCGATGCGGCCGTCCCTGGGCCCCGGCGTTCCCGGCCTGGCGGTGGCGGCCCGCTACGTCCCGACGGGAGGCGGCCTGGAGATCGGGGGCGACTGGTACGACATGATCCCGCTGCCCAACGGCCGCATCGCCGTCGTCATCGGTGACGTCCAGGGCCACGACGTGCGGGCGGCCGGCCTGATGGGCCAGTTGCGGATCGCACTGCACGCGTACGCCTCCGAGGGCCACCGCCCCGACGCGGTGCTCTCCCGGGCCTCGCGCTTCCTGGCCGGCCTGGCGGAGACGTACGGCCTCAACGACGGCGAGCGCCCGTCCGAGGCGACGCGCTTCGCGACCTGCCTGTACGCGGAGGTCGACCCCGAGACCGGGGTCCTCGACGTCGCGAGGGCGGGCCACCCGGACCCGGTGGTGATCAGCGTCGACGGCACCGCGGTGATCCGGCAGACCGCGGGTGGGCTGCCGCTGGGCGTCGAGAGGGACGCCGACTACCCGACGACCCGTGTCGTCCTGGGGCCCGGCGAGACGATCATGCTGTGCACGGACGGACTCATCGAGACCGGGGGACACGACATGGCCACCGGCTGGACCAGGCTCAGGCCGGTCCTGGAGAAGCCCGTCGAGGACCTGGAGGAACTCGCGGACGCCCTCGTGCGGATCGTGCACGGCCCGGGTTCGCACTACACGACCGGGCCGCTGGCGGACCGTCGTGAGGACGACATCGCGGTCCTGGTCCTGCGCCGCGAGGCCACGCGGACGCGCAGGACCCCGGGGCGGCGCTCGGCCATGACCATCGCCCAGGCGGAGCCCGAGCGCATCGCGGCCGCCCGGCATCAGCTACGGGAACTGCTGCACGACTGGGCGGACTCGGAACAGATCGACTCCGCGGAGCTGATGGTCTCCGAGATGTCCACGAACGTGCTCGTCCACACCGACGGGGACGCGCTGCTCCTCGCGGAGGTGACGGGTGAACAGGGGGTTCGGCGGCTGCGGGTCGAGGTGGCCGACACCAGCGACGAACTGCCGCACAAGCGGCGGCCGGGGGAGATGGCGTCCAGCGGCCGCGGGCTGGTGCTGATGGAGATGCTCGCCGACGCCTGGGGGGTGGATCCGAGGGGCGAGGGGAAATCGATCTGGTTCGAGCTGTACGAGTCGGCGGAGCCCGTGGAACTGGCCACCGGTTCATGAGCTCTCCGGAACCGCGCGTCCCGTGCCGTCGGACGCCCCGTACCCCTTGCGCAGCTCGCCGATCACCCCGGACACCGCGGCGCACAGCGGCACCGCCAGGAGCATGCCCAGCAGTCCCGCGACGCTCGCACCCGCGGTCAGCGCGACCATGATCATGGCGGGGTGCATCTGGACCGTCCGGCTCTGGATGACGGGCTGGAGCACGTGCCCCTCCAGCACCTGCACGGCGAGCACCACACCGAGCGCCCAGAGCGCGATCACGAGTCCCCGGTCGGCGAGCGCGACCAGCACGGCGACGGCGCCGGAGATGAAGGCCCCGAGGTACGGGATGTAGGCACCGACGAAGACCAGCGCGCCCAACCCCACCGCGCCCGGCACACCCAGGACCAGCAGGCCGACCGTGATGCACAGCGCGTCGATCAGGGCGATGAAGGTGGTGCCGCGCATGAACCCCTCGACGGCCTCGAAGGCCCTGCGCCCCATGGCCTCTACGAGGTCACCCGTCCCACGCGGGGCGACCGTGTGGGCGAGGTGGACGGCGCGGTCGGAGTCCCGCAGGAAGAAGAACGTCAGCAGCAGGGCCAGGACGGCGGTGGTCACGAGCGACCCGATGAGGCTGATGCCGGTGAGCAGTCCGCCCGCCGCGCTCGCGCCGAACTTCTCGACGAGGCTCTTCGCGTTGTCAGCCAGGTCGTCCACGTCGGCGACGCCCGCGATGTCGAAATGGTCGATGACCCACTGGGCGGCGTCCTTCAGCGAGGCCACGATCTGGTCGCCGGTGTCGACGAGGGCGGTGACGACGATGTATCCGGCGCCGCCGACCACTGCCACGAGCACGGCGCAGGTGAGTCCGGCCGCCACCGACCGGTTCACCTTGTGCGCGGTCAGCCACCGGTGGACGGGGCCGAGGAGCGCGGTGCCGAGCAGGGCCAGCAGGACCGGGGTGACCGCGGTCTTGAGCGCGACACACACCCAGACGGCCACCGCCACGACGCCGACGACGAGGAGCAGGACACCGCACCAGGCGGCCGTTCGCCGCGCGGCGTCGGGCAGGAGGGGCTTGCGGGTAGGCACCGTCCCACCCGATCACGGACCGGGAGCGGTGTCCCTTCCGTCGGGGCGTACGGGTGACGGGTCGTCACCCGTACGCCCTCAGGGCCGGTCACATGCCGTGGACGGCGGGGACCTTGCCCAGGCGGCCGGCCTGGAAGTCGTCGAAGGCCTGCTGGAGCTCGTCCTGGGTGTTCATCACGAACGGCCCGTAGTGCGCCATGGGCTCACGGATCGGACGCCCGCCGAGCAGCACGACCTCCAGGTCCGGCGTGTTGCCGTCCTGCGTCTCGTCGGCGCGGACGGTCAGCGAGGACCCCTTGCCGAAGACCGCGGTCTGGCCGGTGTGGACGGGGCGGCGCTCCGCACCGACGCTCCCGCGCCCGGCGAGGACGTACGCGAGGCCGTTGAACTCCTCGCGCCAGGGCAGCGTCACCTCGGCACCCGGCCTGATCGTCGCGTGCACCATGGTGATCGGGGTGTGCGTGATGCCCGGGCCCTCGTGACCGTCCAGGTCACCGGCGATGACGCGGAGCAGCGCGCCGCCGTCCGGGGAGGCGAGGAGCTGGACCTGGCCACCGCGGATGTCCTGGTAGCGCGGCGCCATCATCTTGTCGGCCTTGGGCAGGTTCACCCAGAGCTGGAGGCCGTGGAACAGGCCGCCCGACATGACGAGGGCCTCCGGCGGGGTCTCGATGTGCAGGAGGCCGCTGCCGGCCGTCATCCACTGGGTGTCACCGTTCTCGATGGCGCCGCCGCCACCGTGGCTGTCCTTGTGGATGAAGCTGCCGTCGATGATGTAGGTGACGGTCTCGAAGCCGCGGTGCGGGTGCCAGGGGGTGCCCTTGGGCTCACCGGCGGCGTACTCCACCTCACCCATCTGGTCCATCATGATGAACGGGTCGAGGTGCCGGTAGTTGATCCCGGCGAAGGCGCGCCGCACCGGGAACCCCTCGCCCTCGAAACCGCTCGGCGCGGTGGTGACGGTCAGCACGGGACGGGCCGTGGCCTCGGCCTGGGCCGCGACCTTCGGCAGGGTCAGCGGGTTTTCGACGGTCACTGCGGGCATGGGAGCCACCTCCGGGAGTCTTCTGATCCCAATTTAGTTGAACGGTGAACATCTTGCAAGGCCGCGTTCATTCCCACCCCCCTCCGGACAGCATCGAGGGCCCGCACCACACGGGTGCGGACCCTCCGGTCACTCGGTTCCGGGGTGGCCTCAGCCGTACATACGCCTCATCGCGAAGTCCACCATCTGCTCCACCGCCTTGGCGTCGAACACCATGCGGTGGTCGCCCTCCATGTCCAGCACGAAGCCGTAGCCGGTCGGCAGCAGGTCGATCACCTCGGCGCCGGTGATCACGAAGTACTTGGACTCCTTGCCCGCGTACCTCCGGAGCTCCTTGAGCGTGGTGAACATGGGGATCACCGGCTGCTGGGTGTTGTGAAGGGCCAGGAAGCCGGGGTTGTCGCCACGCGGGCAGTAGACCTTCGCCGAGGCGAAGATCTGCTGGAAGTCCTCCGCGGAGAGCGAACCGGTCGTGAAGGCCCGTACCGCGTCGGCCAGGGACGGCGGCGAGGGCTCGGGGTACAACGGCTGCTCGCCGTAGCCGCCGCCCATCTGCTGCTGTGCGCCCTGGTTCTGGTCGTAGCCATACATGCGGCAAAGAGTAATCGGACACATCTGTGCCTTGAGGGGTTGCGTCTTATTACTGGCGGGTAGCATCATCGTAAGGGTCAGGTGTCACACCCACGCCAGGCCGTCCGTCGCCCGAACCTCACTCCTCCACGGGGCGCTGCGCGCCACTGCTATTGATTACGGAGCCTTCCCATGGGGCACTACAAGTCGAATCTCCGCGACATCGAGTTCAACCTCTTCGAGGTCCTCGGGCGCGACAAGGTCTACGGCACCGGTCCGTTCGCGGAGATGGACGTCGACACCGCGAAGAGCATCCTGGACGAGGTCACCCGCCTCGCCGAGAACGAGCTCGCCGACTCGTACGCCGACGCCGACCGCAACCCGCCGGTCTTCGATCCCGAGACGAACACCGCGCCCGTCCCGGCCTCCTTCAAGAAGTCCTACCAGGCCTTCATGGACTCCGAGTACTGGCGCCTGGGCCTGCCCGAGGAGATCGGCGGCACCACCTCCCCCCGCTCCCTGATCTGGGGTTACGCGGAGCTGCTGCTCGGCTCCAACCCGGCGGTCTGGATGTACTCCTCCGGCCCCGCCTTCGCCGGCATCCTCTTCGACGAAGGCAACGAGGCGCAGAAGAAGGTCGCCGAGATCGCCGTCGAGAAGCAGTGGGGCTCGACGATGGTGCTGACCGAGCCGGACGCCGGCTCGGACGTCGGCGCCGGCCGCACGAAGGCGGTCGAGCAGGAGGACGGCTCCTGGCACATCGAGGGTGTGAAGCGCTTCATCACCTCGGGCGAGCACGACATGTCCGAGAACATCCTCCACTACGTGCTGGCACGCCCCGAGGGCGCGGGCCCGGGCACCAAGGGGCTCTCCCTCTTCCTGGTCCCGAAGTACCACTTCGACTGGACCACCGGCGAGCTCGGCGAGCGCAACGGCGTCTACGCGACGAACGTCGAGCACAAGATGGGCCTCAAGGCGTCCAACACCTGCGAGATGACCTTCGGCGACCAGCACCCCGCCAAGGGCTGGCTGATCGGCGACAAGCACGACGGCATCCGCCAGATGTTCCGCATCATCGAGTTCGCCCGCATGATGGTCGGCACGAAGGCCATCGCCGCCCTGTCGGCCGGTTACCTCAACGCGCTGGAGTACGCCAAGGAGCGCGTCCAGGGCACCGACCTGTCGCAGTTCATGGACAAGACGGCCCCCAAGGTCACCATCACGCACCACCCCGACGTGCGCCGCTCCCTCATGACGCAGAAGGCGTACGCCGAGGGCATGCGCTCCCTCGTGCTCTACACCGCCTCCGTCCAGGACGCGATCCAGGCCCAGGAGGCCGCGGGCGAGGACGCCAAGGCCCTCAACGGCCTCAACGACCTGCTGCTCCCGATCGTGAAGGGCTACGGCTCCGAGAAGTCCTACGAGCAGCTCGCGCAGTCGCTCCAGACCTTCGGCGGCTCCGGTTACCTCCAGGAGTACCCGGTCGAGCAGTACATCCGTGACGCCAAGATCGACACCCTCTACGAGGGCACGACGGCGATCCAGGGCCAGGACTTCTTCTTCCGGAAGATCGTCCGCGACCAGGGTGCCTCCCTCAACGCCCTCTCCGAGGAGATCAAGAAGTTCCTCGCGGACGCCCACGGCACCGAGGAGCTCTCCGGCTCGCTGGACAACCTCGCCAAGGCCGCGGTGGACCTGGAGGCGATCGTCGGCACGATGATCACCGACCTCACCGCGACCGGCGAGGACGTCAAGAACATCTACAAGGTCGGCCTCAACACCACCCGCCTCCTGATGGCCTCCGGTGACGTCGTCGTCGGCTACCTGCTGCTCAAGGGCGCCGTCGTGGCCGCCGAGAAGCTGCGTACCGCGTCCCCCAAGGACGTCGCCTTCTACCAGGGCAAGATCGCCGCTGCGAAGTTCTTCGCCGCGAACGTCCTGCCGGGCGTCTCCGGCGAGCGCGCGCTGGCCGAGGCCGTCGACAACTCGCTGATGGAGCTGGACGAGGCCGCGTTCTAGGGTCTTCCGTTCAGATCGGCCGGAGTTCCACGAGGGCCCGCGTCTCCGCGTTTCGGGAGACGCGGGCCCTTGTGCCGTCCCGCGTCCGGGCGGCGGGGACAGGTCGTAGGGTGAGGCGCATGAGCACATCTCCCGCCCGCTTCGACCGCGGTCACACCGACGACCTGATGACCTTCCTGATGGACTCCCCCTCGCCGTACCACGCCGTGGCCTCCGCCGCGGCCCGGCTGGCTCGGGCCGGTTTCCAGGAGGTCGAGGAGACCGCGGCATGGGACGCCACCACGGGTGGGAAGTACGTCCTGCGCGGTGGAGCGATCGTGGCCTGGTACGTGCCGGAGGGGGCCACCCCCCACACCCCGTTCCGGATCGCGGGGGCCCACACCGACTCCCCCAACCTGCGGGTCAAGCCGCTGCCGGACTCGGGGGCGTACGGCTGGCGCCAGATCGCCGTCGAGATCTACGGCGGAACACTCCTCAACACCTGGCTCGACCGTGACCTGGGCCTGGCCGGCCGGATCTCGCTGCGGGACGGGACCCACCGCCTGGTCGACATCGACCGACCCCTGCTGCGCGTGCCGCAGCTGGCCGTGCACCTGGACCGGTCCGCCAACACCGACGGGCTCAAGCTCGACCGGCAGAAGCACATGCAGCCGATCTGGGGGCTCGGCGAGGTCGAGGAGGGCGACCTCATCCGCTTCGTCGCCGAGGAGGCGGGCGTCGACGCCGACGACGTCACCGGGTGGGACCTGATGCCGCACCCCGTCGAGCCGCCCGCCTATCTCGGCCGGGACCGTGAGCTGCTCGCCGGCCCGCGCATGGACAACCTGCTCTCCGTGCACGCCGCGACCGCCGCGCTCGCCGCCGTGGCCGCGCAGCCGGACGCGGAGATCCCCTACATCCCCGTGCTCGCCGCCTTCGACCACGAGGAGAACGGTTCCCAGTCCGACACCGGTGCGGACGGCCCGCTGCTCGGCACGGTCCTGGAGCGCTCCGTGTTCGCCCGGGGCGGCTCGTACGAGGACCGGGCCCGGGCCTTCGCGGGGACCATCTGTCTCTCCTCCGACACCGGTCACGCGATCCACCCCAACTACGCCGAGCGCCACGACCCGACGCACCACCCGGTGGCCAACGGCGGGCCGATCCTCAAGGTCAACGTCAACATGCGGTACGCGACGGACGGCAGCGGCCGTGCCGTGTTCACGGCCGCCTGCGAGAAGGCGGGCGTGCCGTGGCAGACGTTCGTCTCCAACAACGCGATGCCCTGCGGCACGACGATCGGTCCGATCACCGCCGCCCGCCACGGCATCCAGACCGTCGACATCGGCGTCGCGATCCTGTCCATGCACAGTGCCCGCGAACTGTGCGGCGCCGACGACCCCTATCTGCTGGCGAACGCCCTCGCGGCGTTCCTGGCCGGCTGACCGGCCCTCCGCTTCTCGACACCCCACCGGGACATGATGGTTGCCGGGCCGGGTACTCGGTCGGTACACCGGCCCGGAATCACCGGGCCGTCGAGGAGGCGGAAGTCATGGGACTCGGAGGATGCATTCTCCTGATAGGTGGCGGGGCGATTCTGGCGTTCGCCACGGACTGGGAGATGGACACCGTCAACGTCGACCTGGTCGGCTGGATCATGATGCTCGTCGGCCTCATCGGGGTCTTCGTCTATGTGAGCATCGCGCGCCGCCGCCGCATGGTCGTGCCGCCCACCACCACCACGGTCGTCTCGGAGGACGAGCGCCACTACCGGTGACCTGACGGCACACCCGAAGCCGTCAGCCCTGCTCGTCCATCCCGGCCAGCACCAGCGGGAGCCTGGAGGCTCCTGCGGCGGTGACCTTCACGGGGACACCCCAGTCCTGCTGGTGCACATGGCAGGCCGGGTACTCGTTCGCCGGGTCGTCGTCGCAGGACGCCGCCATCGCGGAGACGTGCAGGACACCCTCGGTGACCCCGTCCGCCAGGACCAGGTCACGGCTCAGATCCGTACCGGCACCCGACCCCTCGGCCAGCAGTTCCGGCGGGGTCGAGGAGACCAGCAGCCGGGTGGAGGGACCGTACCGGGTGTCCAGTTTCTGCCCGGCGGGTGCCTGGAAGACCACGTCCAGCCGCAGTGTGCCGGGGGCGACCTCGGTGGCCGCCCGCTGGGTGCGGTGGGCGCGGTCGGCGACGCGCACGGCTTCCTCGGGGAGCCTCAGCCGGGTCAGCCGGTGCCGCGCGGATTCGACGACGACCAGGTCGCCGTCCAGGAGCACCGCGTCGCTCGGCTCCCTCAGGTCCGTGGCGAGCGTCGTGACCTCGCCGGTCTCCGGGTCGAAGCGGCGCAGCGCATGGTTGTAGGTGTCGCTGACGGCGACCGAACCGTCAGGCAGCGCCGTGACACCCAGCGGGTGCTGGAACAGCGCCTGTCCTGCGGGTCCGTCCCGGTGGCCGAAGTCGAAGAGGCCGGTGCCGACGGCCGTGTGGACGGCGCCCTCCACGTCCACGTACCGCAGCGCGGATGTCTCGGAGTCGGCGACCCAGAGCCGGTCCCCGGCCGCGGCGAGACCGGACGGCTGCGCGAACCACGCCTCGGCGCCCGGCCCGTCGACGAGACCCTCGTTCGTCGTGCCGGCGGCGACCCGCACCGTGCCCTGCTCGGGGTCGTAGGTCCACAGCTGGTGCACTCCGGCCATGGCGATCCACAGGCGGTCGCCGAACCAGGCGATGTCCCACGGTGAGGACAGGTCCACCTCCGTGGCGGGGCCACTGGTGGCGGAGCCCTGCCACCACTGACGGCCCGTGCCGGCGAGCGTGGTCGTCACGCCCGTCGCGAGGTCGAGGGCCCTGATCGCGTGGTTGACCGTGTCCGCGACCGCGATCCGGCCGTCCGGCAGGAAGGCGAGGCCCTGCGGTTCGCTGAACCGCGCCCCGTCCCTGCCGCCGTCCACGAACCCACGCTCGCCACTGCCGTAGTGGCCCCGCACGGTCTCCCCGTCGGCGTCGAGCTCGACCAGACGGTGGCGGGTGGTGTCGGAGACCAGGAGGCCGCCGTCGGGGAGCGCGAGCGCCTTGCCCGGGAACCGCAGGTGCGTGGCGACCGGCTCGGGAGCGATGTACGGACCGTCACCTCGGCGCAGCGTGCCCTTCGCCGCGTGCTCGGTCTCCAGCTCCTCGACCAGCTTCTCGATGGCGTGGGCGTGTCCCTCACCGGCGTGCTGGGCCACGACATAGCCCTCGGGGTCGACGACGACGAGCGTGGGCCAGGCCCGGACGGCGTACTGCTTCCAGGTGGCGAGCTCGGGGTCGTCGAGGACGGGGTGGTGCACCTCGTACCGCTCGACGGCGTCGACGACGGCCTGGTGCTCCGCCTCGTGCACAAACTTCGGGGAGTGGACACCGATGATCACCACCGTGTCGCGGTGCTTCTCCTCCAGCTCACGCAGCTCGTCGAGCACATGCAGACAGTTCACACAGCAGAAGGTCCAGAAATCCAGGATGACGATGCGTCCCCGCAGGTCAGCAAGGGTGTACTGCCGGTCGCCTGTATTGAGCCAGCCGCCCTTGCCGATCAGTTCGGGGGCGCGGACACGTGCACGTGCTGTCATGACACCAGTCAACAGCACCGTGGCCTGCGCGCATTCCGGTGAGGCGTCGGGGAACCTGTGATCCATGAGACTTCTCGTACGTGAGCGGCTGTTCGGCGTCGGTGAGGACTACTGGATCGAGGACGCGGACGGGCGGAAGCTCTTCCTCGTCGACGGCAAGGCCATGCGCCTCCGGGACACCTTCGAGCTGAAGGACGCGGACGGCCGGGTGCTGGTGGAGATCCGTCAGAAGCTGGTCAGCCTGCGCGACACCATGATCATCGAGCGCGACGGCGAGGAGCTCGCCAAGGTCAAGCGGAAGCGGCTCTCCCTCCTGCGCAACCACTACCGGGTGGACCTGGTGGAGGGCACGGAGCTGGACGTCAGCGGCAAGGTCCTGGACCGCGAATTCGCCATCGACTACGACGGGGAGCTGCTCGCCCAGATCTCCCGGCGCTGGCTGACCGTCCGCGACACGTACGGCATCGACATCGTGCGGGAGGACGCGGATGTGGCCCTGCTCGTCGCGGTGGCCGTGTGCGTGATCGTCCTCGCGGACAAGGAGCGCGGCGAGGACTGAAGGACGCGAGCCGATGTGAGACGACACGGCCACGGAACGACGGCCCGGTTTCACGTGAAACGTGACCGGGCCGTCGGCGGTCGGTGCGCGGGTCAGGCCAGGCGGCGCCGGGCCAGGCCCAGACGGCGGTCCTTCAGGGCCGGGAACTGCTCCCTGATGGTGGCGACCCTCGTCGGGTCGAACTCCACGGTCAGCACTTCCTCGGCCGCCCCGGCCTCGGCCAGCACCTCGCCCCAGGGGTCGACGACGATGCTGTGACCCGCCTGCTCGACCCCCGCGTGGGTGCCCGCCGAGCCGACCGCCAGGACGTACGCCTGGTTCTCGACGGCGCGGGCCTGCGCCAGCAGCGTCCAGTGCGAGCGGCGCCGCTCGGGCCAGCCGGCCGCGACGATGAGGGTTTCGGCCCCCGCGTCGACGAGCCCTCGGAACTGCTCGGGGAAGCGCAAGTCGTAGCAGGTGGCAAGGCCGACCGTGGTCTCCGGGAGGGCGACGGTGACGAGCTCCTCACCGGCCCCCATCAGCACGGCCTCGCCCTTGTCGAAGCCGAAGCGGTGGATCTTGCGGTAGGCGGCGGCGAGATCGCCCTCGGGCGAGAACACCAGCGAGGTGTTGTAGAGGGTGCCGTCCTCGGCGCGCTCGACGAAGGACCCGGCGTGCAACCAGACCCCGGCGTCGGCCGCCGCCTTCGCCATGACGTCGTGCGTGGGCCCCCGCAGCGGCTCGGCCTCGTCGGCGAACGCGGTGTACTCGAAGGCACCGACCGGCCAGAGCTCGGGAAGTGCGACCAGGTCCGCACCCCGCTGGGCCGCGACGAGTGAAGCCGCGCGCTCTCTACGGGAATTGACCGATTCATCCGGGTTTACTGCGATCTGGATGAGGGAGGCGTGCACACTACCACCGTCCTGGCATGGAAGCCGTCAACGCGGGCCTACGATCGTCACACGAAAGCACTGCCGGGGTGCCTGCTCGCAGCGTAACTTAGCGAACGAACTCCCCACGCAGATCGCAGACCGCAGACCGCAGACCGCACCTCCGGTGCCGGCCGTCCCGTCCGGCACTCCCTGCTCTCCAGCCCATGCACCGCAGAACCGCACGAGGGGTCCCGTGACCGTCCATCCCAGCCTCCAGACCTATGCCGATGCCTGGACCCACTCCATCGAGTCGATATCCGAGCTGGTCAAGCCGCTCGCCGAGGGGGAGTGGAACCGCCGGACGCCCTGCCCGGGCTGGTCGGTGCGCGACATCGTCTCGCACGTCATCGGCATGGAGTGCGAGCAGCTCGGCGACCCCCGCCCGATCCACACCCTGCCGCGCGACCTCTACCACGTGCAGAACGACCACCAGCGCTACATGGAGATGCAGGTCGACGTACGGCGCCACCACACGGCGCCGGAGATGACCTCGGAGCTGGAGTACACGCTCATCCGGCGCATGCGTCAGCTGCGCAACGAGTCACGGGCACCCGAGACCATGGTGCGGGCGCCGCTGGGCGCCGAGCAGACGCTGGAACTGGCACTGCGCATGCGGGCCTTCGACGTCTGGGTGCACGAACAGGACCTGCGTACGACGCTGGGGCAGCCCGGCAACCTGGACTCCCCCGGTGCACTGATCGTCCGGGACACGCTGCTGGTCGGGCTGGCGAAGGTGGTCGCCAAGGACGCGGGCGCGCCGCCCCATTCGGCCGTCGTCTTCGATGTGCACGGCCCGCTGGAGTTCCTGCGCACGGTCAGGGTCGACGGCGAGGGCCACGGCTCGGTCGACGGCTCCCCGTCGTTGGGGCCCGCGGCGACCCTGGCGATGGACTGGGAGACGTACTACCGGCTGGCCTGCGGCCGGGTCCGGGCACAGGCCGTGGAGGACCTGGTCAAGGTCGAGGGCGACCAGGCCCTGGCGGCCGAGATCCTGCGCAACTTCGCCGTGACCCCGTAGGACCCCGGCCCCACAGCGCTGCGACCGGCGGCGCCCGCCCGTGTACGGACCGGGACGGGCGCGCCGCCGGGGGCGCCGTCAGACGGGCACGTGCACGGCTTCGACCCGGCTCACGACGTGGTGGTCCCGCTCGCGGTGCGTGGCACCGGCGTGCAGCCGCAGGATCTGCACGACGCCGAGCACCTCCAGGACGAAGACCGAGGCGAACGCGATGCGGTAGTCGTCCCCCGTCGCGTCCAGCAGGACACCGACCGCGAAGAGCGTCGTCATCGAGGCGACGAAGCCGCCCATGTTGACGATGCCCGAAGCGGTGCCCTGGCGTTCCGGCGGATTCGCCGGGCGGCCGAAGTCGAAGCCGATCATCGAGGCCGGGCCGCAGGAGCCGAGCACCACGCACAGGGTGATCAGCAGCCACATCGGCGCGTGGTCGCCCGGGTAGAAGATCGTGGACGCCCAGAGCAGCGCGGTCATCGCGATCGTGCCCAGGGCCAGCGGGGCACGTGCCGCGTGGTGACGGGCGATGATCTGGCCGTAGACGAGCCCCACCACCATGTTGGAGAGCACCACCAGCGTCAGCAGCTCGCCTGCCGTGCCCCTGCTCAGCCCCTGCGCCTCGACCAGGAACGGCATGCCCCACAGCAGCAGGAAGACCATCGCGGGGAACTGTGTGGTGAAGTGCACCCACATGCCCAGGCGGGTCCCCGGCTCCCGCCAGGAGGCGGCGATCTGCTTCCGCACGTACGCCGCTCCGGCTCGCTCCGCGGGCGGGGGCTCGTGCCCCTCGGGGTGGTCCTTGAGGAAGAGCAGCAGCGGTACCAGCACCACCACACCCGCCAGCGAGCTGCCGACGAAGGTCGTGGTCCAGCCGAACCCGTGCAGCGCGCGGGCGATGAAGAGGGTCGAGACGAGGTTGCCCGCCATCCCGAAGAGCCCGGTCACCTGTCCGATCAGCGGTCCGCGCCGGGCGGGGAACCACCTGGCGCCGAGCCGCAGCACGCTGATGAACGTCATCGCGTCACCGCAGCCGAGCAGCGCGCGGGACGCGAGCGCCATGCCGTACGACGGGGAGAGCGCGAAGCCCAGCTGCCCCAGGGTGAAGAGCACCACCCCGATGGTGAGGACCTTCTTCGTGCCCAGGCGGTCGACCATGAGGCCGACGGGTATCTGCATCCCGGCGTAGACGAGCAGCTGGAGGATGGAGAACGTCGACAGGGCGGAGGCGTTGACCTCGAACCGGTCGGCGGCGTCGAGTCCGGCGACACCCAGGCTCGTACGGAAGATGATCGCGACGAAGTAGACGGCGACACCGATGCCCCAGATCCACAGGGCACGCCGGCCGCCGGGCGGGTCACCGGGCAGCGACAGGGTGGGGGCGGCCGAGCTCATCGGTCATCACCCCGGACCAGCACCTTGACCCGGCTGACGTGGCGCCGCACGACCTGCGCGGCGCCTTCGGCGTCACCTGACCTGATCGCGTCCAGCAGCTCACCGTGCTCGGTGATGTTGGCGGCGATCCTGCCGGGGTGCGCCTCCATCACGGCCACGCCCATCCGCAGCTGCCGGTCGCGGAGCTGGTCGTAGAGCCGGGACAGGATCTCGTTGCCCGCGTTCTTCACGATCTCGGCGTGGAAGCAGCGGTCCTTGACGGACACCGCTGCCAGATCGCCCGCCTCGGCGAGCTCCCGCTGCTCCTCCAGGAGCTGTTCGAGCCGGGCGATCAGCTGCGCCGGCGCGGGCACGGCCTTGCGTGCGGCGAACTCCTCCACCAGCAGCCGGGTCTCCACCACGTCGGAGATCTCCTGCGCGGAGACCGCGAGCACCAGCGCGCCCTTCTTCGGGTAGAGCTTGATCAGCCCTTCGACCTCGAGGCGCAGCAGCGCCTCCCGCACCGGGGTCCGTGATACGCCGACGGCCTCGGCCAGGTCTCCTTCGGTGAGGAAGGTCCCACCCTCGTAGCGGCGGTCGAGGACCGCCTCCTTGATGTGGGTGTAGACGCGCTCGGCGGCGGGCGGAGGCTTGGGATCCGCCTTACGGGCGGCAGGGGGTGCGGCAGGCATGCACACAGCATAGATACAACATGCACCCATGCGGGCGCCCGTCCGGATCCTGGAACGCCACGGGCCTCCGGCACGGACGGTGTCCGCCCCGCCCGCAGGCCGGGCGGGTACGTACAGGCCCTGGACTTCCACCTCCGCAGGACAGCCCGCACCTCCGACGTCCAGGCCACGATCCGGACACTGGACGAGCTGCTCACGTCGTACAGCTGACCGACTATCCTCTTCGACACATTCACCCGTACGTGAGCACATCCATCCGGTCATCTCACGAGTCTCACCACCGAGCGGCGCCCCATGTAGCCGCATTTCAGGTGCATTTGGAGTGTTCGACTTGAAACTTGGTCTCAAGGGCATGAATCGGGCGAGCGTTTCCGCCACGGTGGCCCTCACCGCGAGTGCCGTCCTCGCGGGCAGCGCGCTGGCCTCCACGGCTCAGGCGGCGGCACCGCCGACGCCCTCGATCACCGCCAAGGGCGGTTTCGTGATGAACAGCGGTACGTCGAAGGCGCTGTACGGCAAGGCGGCGGACACCCGCCGCTCCACCGGCTCCACGACGAAGATCATGACCGCCAAGGTGGTGCTGGCCCAGAAGAACCTGAACCTTGATTCCAAGGTCACGATCCAGAAGGCGTACAGCGACTACATCGTCAAGAACACCGCCTCGTCGGCCCGGTTGATCGTCGGCGACAAGGTCACGGTCCGTCAGCTCCTGTACGGCCTGATGCTGCCGTCCGGCTGCGACGCCGCATACGCCCTCGCCGACAAGTTCGGCTCCGGCTCCACACGCGCGGCCCGGGTGAAGTCCTTCATCGGCAAGATGAACGCCTCCGCGAAGAGCCTCGGCCTGAAGAACACCCGCTTCGACTCCTTCGACGGCATCGGCAGCGGCTCGAACTACTCCACGCCGCGCGACCTGACGAAGATCGCCGCCAGCGCGATGAAGAACTCGACGTTCCGCGCGATCGTGAAGACGAAGTCGACCAAGCAGAAGGTCACGACGAAGAGCGGCGGCTACCGCTACATGTCGTGGTCCAACACCAACCCGCTGCTCGGCGGCTACAGCGGCGCGATCGGCGTGAAGACCGGCTCGGGCCCGTCGGCCAAGTACTGCCTGGTCTTCGCCGCGACCCGCAACGGCAAGACCCTCATCGGTACCGTCCTCACCTCGACGTCCGCGGCCAACCGGACGACCGACGCGAAGAAGCTGCTGGACTACGGCTTCAAGAAGTAGCCCTGCGGTACGGACACGGGCCCTGCCCGCGCGACGCGCGGGCGGGGCCCTCTGCCGTTGCTACGGCTGCCGGCGGAGGTCGGCCGTGAAGGCCACCCACGCCGCCGGAGCGACAGTCAGCACAGGCCCCTCGGGCCGCTTGGAGTCACGGACAGCGACGGCATCGCGGACGTTGAGACCGACCTCCACACACTCGCCATTCGGCTCGCTGCGGCTTGCCTTCCGGAAGTGAAACTCGCTCACTCGTCCATCCCCTTGGCGATGCTCTGTATGAATCGCAACGAGTCGTACGGCGACAGGCTCGTCGCACAAGTGCGCGCGAAGAGTTCAGTGTAGGCGGCGCTCTCCTCTGCGCCCTCGACCCAGTTGGTCGAGCGCAGGCCGTCCATGTGCACCACGTCCACCGCACCTTGCTCCGCGAACGAGAGGATGTTGAAGGGCCCACCACCGCAGGAGTGCACCCCCGCTCGGAATGGGAGCACTTGCACGTCGATGTTGGGCGCTCCCATCAGCTCGCACAGGTGGCGCAGCTGCTGGCGCATGACCTCCGAGCCGCCGATCATCTGACGTAGCGCCGCCTCCCAGATCACCGCGTGTACGCGCAGAGGGCTGTCACCATGCAGGCGCCGCTGGCGCCGCAAGCGCACATCGACCAGGTGCTCGATCTCCTCGATACGGTCGGGTGAAACAGCGGCCACCGCGAGGGCCCTCATGTACTCGGGCGTCTGGAACAGCCCTGGAATCAGGGCAAGCTGCCATGTCCGCAACCGGAGAGCGACGTCCTCCATCGCGATGTACTCACGCAAGCTTCCTGGTGTGAGCTCGGTGACCCACCAGCCCTTGGCCTTGCGCCGCTCCCGGTCCAGCTTGGCCAACTGGAGCATGCCCTCAACCACACGCGGGTCGTCGATCCCGTACACGCGGCAGAGCGCGATGACATCAGGGTCCCGGAACGGGACCCACCCACGCTCCATCTTGGCCACTTTGGCCGCCTGGGCGCTGAGGGCCATCGCAGCCTGCGTCTGGTTCAGGCCGGCCGCTTCCCGGAGTTCCAGTAATTGGTTACCCAACTGGCGGGCCAGGACTGTAGACACACGGTTCCCCAGGTCGACGCGCGACTTCGGCACCGTTCACACCTCCTGTTGTCGAGGACAGTGTGCAATCGCCGATCCTCCGGCACACAATCACTCGGTCGGGGATAAATATCTCTGAGAGATTGTGTCAGGGCATTGGCAGTGACTACGTTCAGCACCGAGCCGCTCACACAGCGGTACCCCCGCGGCGGAAGCGCACCGCCCTGCCCTGCGCAGGTGACGGCATTGCCACCGCCCGCTCTCACCGGAGGCACGCGAGCATGACCGCAGCCCAAGAGGAAACCGGCCCCGACCCCGTACTTCACGAGGACCGCCTCGACTACACACCCACCGCCCGCAGCGTCACCCTCTGCCGCCGACGAGCGGCGCGCCTCGTCGCGGAGTGGGGGCATCCTCATCTCGCCGATGAAGCCTCGCTGCTGGTCAGCGAGTTGGCGACCAACGCGTTGCTGCACGGGTGCATGCGGGGCCGGCTCTTCCGGGTGCGCCTCACCCTCACCCCGGCCGTGCTCCGCGTCGAGGTCAGCGATCCGCGCGGGGAGCGGCTGCCCGGACCGCGTGCACCGGGGGCCGACGACTGCTACGGGCGCGGGCTGATCGTCGTCGCCCGGCTCGCCGACCGCTGGGGCGTCGAGCCTCGCACCGTCGGCAAGACCGTGTTCGCCGAACTCACCGTGCGATGACCGCGGAACGGCGGCTCAGGCACCCTCCTCCGCGAGGGACAGCGCCGAGGCGATCGTGCGGGTGGCGAAGTCCGGGTCGTCCGTGATGCGGTTGATGTGCTCCGCGAGCAGGAACGCGGTGGCTTCCAGGGGGTTCATCTCCTCCTCGGTCCAGTCCCCGTACTGCCTGCGCCACAGGTTGGGACTCAGGCCCGTGCCCGCGGCGACGACCAGGCCGGCCATGGTGGGGATGGCCTCGGGACGGATACTCCTGGGCATCCGGCGCAGCGTGGCCACGAGGGTGGGCACGACGTACTCGATGACGTCCTTGTCCTCCGCTTCATGAGCCTGCCGCAGCCAGGTCATGAACATGTAGATGATCGTGCACGTGCCGTCCAGCACCTCCTCGGCACCCCCGGGTCCCAGCGAGGCCACGACCTGTTCCGTCAGGGCCCGCTGTTCGAGGTCGCTCGCGGTGCTGCCGTCGCGAATGGACTTGAGCCGCGAGTCGATCATCATCAGCGCTGCGCCCACATCGCCGGCGGGAGCGTACTGGGGGTCGCAACTCGATGACACAGGAAGCCTCCTCGGGTGAACGCGCCGGGTGACGCCGCATGTTCGCAGCGTAGTCGCACGCACCGTCGTCGCGGGCGCGTATGCCGATGGGCCCGCGCACGCACCGCGCGGGCCCATCTCGTACACGTACCCGCAGGGGCGACTACGCCCAGGTGATCAGCCGCTTCGGCTGCTCCAGGATCGCCGCGACATCCGCGAGGACCTTCGAGCCGAGCTCGCCGTCGACCAGGCGGTGGTCGAAGGAGAGCGCCAGGGTGGTCACCTGGCGGGGCTTCACCTTGCCCTTGTGGACCCAGGGCTGGAGCTTGATCGCCCCGACCGCGAGGATCGCGGACTCGCCCGGGTTGAGGATCGGCGTACCGGTGTCGACGCCGAAGACGCCGACGTTCGTGATGGTCACCGTGCCGCCCGCCATGGCGGCGGGGGACGTCCTGCCCTCCCGTGCCGTGGAGACCAGCTCGCCCAGTGCCTCGCCGAGCTGGGGCAGGGTCTTGTCGTGCGCGTCCTTGATGTTCGGCACGATCAGACCGCGCGGGGTGGCGGCGGCGATACCCAGGTTGACGTAGTGCTTCTGGACGATCTCCTGGTTGGCCTCGTCCCAGGCGGCGTTGATCTCGGGGTGGCGCTTGATCGCGACCAGGAGGGCCTTGGCGATGATCAGGAGCGGGTTGACCCGGACCCCCGCCATGTCTTTGTCCTCCTTGAGCTCCGCGACGAGCTTCATCGTGCGGGTCACGTCGAGGGTCACGAACTCGGTGACGTGCGGCGCGGTGAAGGCGCTGCCGACCATGGCCTGCGCGATGGCCTTGCGCACGCCCTTGACCGGGACACGCGTCTCCCGGGCGCCCGCCGTCGGCTGAGCCACCGGTACGGCCACGGGTGCGGAGGGGGCCGCCTCGGTCCGCGCGGGAGCCTCGGCGGGGGCAGCCACCGGTGCGGCCGCCGCGTGGACGTCCTCACGGGTGATGACGCCGCCGTCGCCGGTCGGGGTGACCGTCGCGAGGTCGATGCCCAGGTCCTTCGCGAGCTTGCGCACCGGCGGCTTGGCGAGCGGCCGGCTCTCCGGGACGACGGCGCCGTGTCCGTTCATCTCGGCCTGGATCGCGGCAGCGGCCGGGCCGGGGACCTCGACAGCCTTGCGGGCGCGGCGCTTGGTGGATGCCTCGGACACGCCGTAACCGACGAGCACCGGCTGCCGGGCCTTGGGGGCTTCCGGCTCGGGCTGCCGGACGGGCTCGCGCGCGGCTTCGGGAGCCGCCGGGGCGTCACCGCTGCCGGGCGCCACGTCCACCGCGATGATCACTTCACCGACGTCGACGGTGGTGCCCTCGGGGAAGCGCAGCTCGTGCACCACCCCGTCGAACGGGATCGGCAGCTCCACCGCGGCCTTGGCGGTCTCGACCTCGCACACGACCTGGCCGTCGGTGACGGTGTCACCGGGCTGGACGAACCACTTGAGGATCTCGGCCTCGGTCAGTCCCTCGCCCACGTCGGGCATCTTGAACTCACGGAAACGAGCAGACGTTTCGGTCATCGTCGTCACGAACCCTCTCCTCAGAACGCCAGCGAGCGGTCGACGGCGTCGAGCACCCGGTCGAGACCCGGCAGGTACTCGTCCTCGAGCCGGGCCGGCGGGTAGGGCGCGTGGTAGCCGCCGACCCGCAGCACCGGCGCTTCGAGATGGTAGAAGCAGCGCTCGGTGATCCGGGCCGCGATCTCGGCCCCGGACCCGTAGAAGACCGGTGCCTCGTGGACCACCACCAGCCGGCCGGTCTTCTCGACCGAGGTCTGCACGGCGTCGAAGTCGATCGGGGACATCGACCGCAGGTCGAGGACCTCGATCGACTTGCCCTCCTCCTGTGCCGCGGCTGCGGCCTCCAGGCAGACCTTCACCATCGGGCCGTACGCGACGAGCGTGAGGTCGGAGCCCTCACGGGCCACGGCGGCCTTGTGGAGCGGGCCGGGGATGGACTCGGTGTCGAGCTCCCCCTTGTCCCAGTAACGCCGCTTGGGCTCGAAGAAGATGATCGGGTCATCACTCTGGACGGCCTGCTGCATCATCCAGTAGGCGTCGCTCGCGTTGGACGGCGAGACGACCTTCAGGCCCGCCACATGCGCGAACAGCGCCTCGGGCGACTCGCTGTGGTGCTCGACGGCACCGATGCCGCCGCCGTACGGGATGCGGATGACCACGGGCAGCTTGATCTTGCCGAGGCTGCGGGCGTGCATCTTCGCGAGCTGCGTGACGATCTGGTCGTACGCGGGGAAGACGAAGCCGTCGAACTGGATCTCGACGATCGGGCGGTAGCCGCGCAGGGCCAGGCCGATCGCCGTACCGACGATGCCGGACTCGGCGAGCGGGGTGTCGATGACCCGGTCCTCGCCGAAGTCCTTCTGAAGGCCGTCCGTGATGCGGAAGACCCCGCCGAGCTTGCCGACGTCCTCACCCATGATGAGGACCTTGGGGTCGGTTTCGAGAGCCTTGCGCAGCGACTCGTTGAGCGCCTTCGCGAGGGACATCTTCTCAGCGGCCATGGCTAGTTGCCCTCCTCGGCGAACGATGCCTGATAGGCGGCGAACTGGGCGCGCTCCTCGTCGACGAGCGGGCTGCCGTCGGCGTAGACGTTGTCGAAGATCGCCAGCCGGTCCGGGTCGGGCATGGCCCGTACCGCTTCGCGGACCCGCTTGCCGAGGGCCTCGCTCTCCTCGTCCAGCGCGGTGAAGTACGCCGCGTCGGCGAGCTCCTGCTTCTCCAGGTACGTGCGCAGCCGCAGGATCGGGTCCTTGGCCTCCCAGGCCGCCGTCTCCTCGTCCGCGCGGTACTTGGTCGGGTCGTCGGAGGTGGTGTGGGCACCCATCCGGTAGGTGAACGCCTCGACGAGGGTCGGCCCCTCGCCCCGGCGGGCACGCTCCAGCGCGGACTTGGTGACGGCCAGGCACGCCAGTACGTCGTTGCCGTCGACCCGGATGCCGGGGAAGCCGTAGCCCTGCGCGCGCTGGTAGAGCGGCACTCGCATCTGCTTCTCGGTCGGCTCGGAGATCGCCCACTGGTTGTTCTGGCAGAAGAACACGACGGGGGCGTTGTAGACCGCGGAGAAGGTGAAGGACTCCGCGACGTCACCCTGGCTGGAGGCACCGTCACCGAAGTACGCGATCACGGCCGAGTCCGCGCCGTCCTTGGCGACGCCCATGGCGTAGCCGGTGGCGTGCAGGGTCTGCGAGCCGATGACGATCGTGTACAGGTGGAAGTTGTTGGTGTTCGGGTCCCAGCCGCCGTGGTTCACACCGCGGAACATCCCGAGCAGGTTGGTCGGGTCGACGCCCCGGCACCAGGCCACGCCGTGCTCCCGGTAGGTCGGGAAGACGTAGTCGTCGTCGCGCAGCGCACGGCCGGAGCCGATCTGCGCGGCCTCCTGGCCCAGCAGCGAGGCCCACAGGCCCAGCTCGCCCTGGCGCTGCAGCGCGGTGGCCTCGGCGTCGAAGCGACGGGTCAGGACCATGTCGCGGTGGAGACCGCGGAGCTCGTCCGCGCTCAGGTCGATCTGGAAGTCCGGGTGCTCGACGCGCTCGCCCTCGGGCGTCAGCAGCTGTACCAGCTGGGGCTCGGAACTTTCCGGCTTCTTCGCGGGCGTCTTCGCGGCGCTGGTCCGCTTGCTGCTGCGTCGCGGTTTGCGCGCGGCAGTGCTCTCCACGGTCACGTGCGTGCTCCTCCGTCGGTCCGGCCCCCGGGATGGCCGGGAACCAGTGCGGCTCGCCTGTGCCCGGGCCGGTGCACGGGGTGGGTGCGACTCGGCCGGAACAGGCGTGACAGGTGCCCCGGCGAGCGTCCTGTCATAAGCACGTTACCCAGTGCGTCGCATAACTGCGAAACACCTTGTGACCTGCGATTTTGCTTGGATTTCCAAGTAAATCGCGAAAATCGCGAACTCCCGCTGGTCACAGCATCGGTAACGGCCTGGCAGGCGGCCGGAACAAGCGCACGTTATCCCGGCAGACAGCCCCAGGGAAGGGCGGAGGGGAAGGGAGTGTGTGAGACTGCGAATGTGCGCGAAGAAGGAAAAATCACGGTATTCCTGCTCGATGATCACGAAGTCGTGCGACGCGGGGTCCACGAGCTGCTGACCGCCGAGGACGACATCGAGATCGTCGGCGAGGCGGGCACGGCGGCGGACGCCCTCGCACGCATCCCGGCGACCCGTCCCGACGTCGCCGTCCTGGACGTACGACTCCCGGACGGCAGCGGCGTGGAGGTCTGCCGCGAGGTCCGCTCGGGGGACGAGAACATCAAGTGCCTGATGCTCACCTCGTACGCCGATGACGAGGCCCTGTTCGACGCGATCATGGCGGGCGCCTCGGGATACGTGCTGAAGGCCATCCGCGGCAACGAGCTGCTCAGCGCCGTACGCGACGTGGCGGCCGGAAAGTCACTGCTGGACCCGGCGGCCACCGCCCGCGTGCTGGAACGGCTGCGGGAGGGGAAGGACAACAAGGGGGACGACCGGATCGCCGGGCTGACCGACCAGGAGCGCAAGATCCTCGACCTGATCGGCGAGGGGCTGACGAACCGGGTGATCGGCGAGCGACTGCACCTGGCCGAGAAGACCATCAAGAACTACGTGTCCAGCCTGCTGTCCAAGCTGGGCATGGAGCGGCGCGCCCAGGCGGCGGCGTACGTGGCGAGGCTGCAGGCCGAGAAGCGCTGAGCGCACGCGGGGACTTTGGTCCCTTCCCGCCGGGGGCTGCGGACCCTTACACGGCTCCTACCCGTGGCGGAGAGTGGAGGCATGCTCTCCTCCCGCCCCTCCGGCACCGGTGCGGCGACGGGTATCTGCTCCTCCGGCCCTGCCGGGCCCCCCGTCTCCACCGCGTCCGCCTCCTCCAGGTCCGCCGCGTCCGCCCCGCCCCTCGCCGACAAGCTGCGGGCCATCGAGCTGCTCGGCAGTGTCCGGTACGGCCGGCTGGCCATGAGCATGCGCGCCCTGCCCTTCCTGGCGGTGGCCAGGCACCTGGTGATCGAGGGCCGCGTGATCCTGCGGATGCACCGGGGGCTCGGTTTCCACGAGTCCTGCGACGGAAGCGTCATCGCCTACGGGGCGGACAACTTCAACTCCTCCGCGGCCGGGGACGCGTCCGGCGATCTCTGGTCGGTGCAGTTCACGGGTCCCGTCGAGATCGTGCGTCCGGCCCCCCACCAGCGTGGACTCTTCGGCGCCGGTCCGACCGAGGTGAACGGCGAGGACTTCGACCCCGTCTATCTCCGGCTCGACCCACAGCTTGCCCACATGCACACTTTGATCTTCGACGCAAGTCCGTAAAACCAGCCACACAGGGCCACCTAACATGTGGCGAGTGCCGCGCTCATCTGTGACCCTCCCACCTGTCCCTCCGGTCGCCGAGGTCCTGCACCGCTACCCCGGCGCCGGCGAGGCCCTCACCTGCAAACCCATCGGTAAGGGCCTGCTCAACCATGGATACCGCGTGTCCACGACGCGTGGTTCCTACTTCCTCAAGCACCATCTCGACAAGCACCACCTGGACGACGCGAGCGGCGATCACGCCACGATCGTCCGGCAGCACCGGGCGACCCAGCAGCTGCACTCCCTCGGAGTGCCGGTGGCCCCGCCCCTCGCCGATACGCAGGGTGACACCGTCACCGTGATCGACGGGCAGCGCTATGCGTTGCACCGATGGGTCGACGGGCTCCACCGCAACGGCGCCCAGCTGACGACCGCCCAGTCCCGCCGTCTCGGAGCCCTCCTCGGAGCCGTGCACATGGGTCTGGAACAGGTCATGGAGGCTGATCCGCCGCCTCCGGAACGGGGGCAGAGCCCCGATCCCGCCGATACCTTCACGCTGATCGACGAGTTACTGACCGCCGCGCGGCACCTGGGGCCACGGGACGCGTTCGACGAGCTCGCCGTGCACCGCCTGGTCGAGCGCCGCGCCCTGCTGGAACAGCACGCGCACCGCCGACCGCCCACCCCCGGCGGCTCCGCCAGGGGCTGGGTGCACGGCGACTTCCACCCGCTGAACCTGCTCTACCGGGGCGCCGACCCCGTCGCGATCGTGGACTGGGACCGGCTCGGCGTCCAGCCGCGTGCGGAGGAGGCCGTACGGGCGGCGGCGATCTTCTTCGTACGTCCTGACGGCAAGCTGGAGCTGGAGAAGGTGCGGGCGTACGCCAGCGCCTACCGCCGGGCGGCGGGCGCCGGGGCGGCCGAGCTGGCGGCCGCGGTGCACCGGGTGTGGTGGGAACGGCTCAACGACTTCTGGATACTGCGCTGGCGCTACCGCCTGCACGACCGCAGGGCCGACCCGCAGTTCCCTGCGGTGTCGGCCCTGGCGGTGTGGTGGACGCGTGAGTACGAGGCGGTCGGCGAGGCCTTCACGGGGTGAGGGCCCGCCCGCTCACGGGCCGGCGGCCCCTGCGATTCCCGCGTCGGCTCCCGCATCGGTGCCCGTCGAGGTCCCGACCGAGGTCCCCTCCGTCGTCGCTCCCGCGTCATCGCCCGTGCCGCCGTCATCACCGCCGTCATCACCGCCGGCACCACCGTCATCACCGGTTCCGCCGTCCGGCGAGGTGCTGGTGCCCTCGCTCGTGCCCGGGTCCGGCGATGTCGGGGTGCTGTCCGTCGGCTCCTCCGAGGGCTCGGTCGGCGCCTCCTCCGTCGGGGTCCAGGGCGGGTCCTCGGTGGGCCACTGCTGACCCCCCGTGGAACCGGACGGCTGCTCGCTCTCCTCCTCCGTCTCCTCCTCCGTGGGCTTCGCCTCGGACTTGGACGGCGAGGGGGAAGTCGACGTGGAGGGCGCGACCGGCGTCTCCTTGTTGCCGTCGCCGCCACTCGCCGCGTTGACGGCGAACGCCACGCCCGCACCGATCGCGATCAGCGCGAGCAGCACGAAGAGCCACATCTTGCTGCGGCCACCGCCGTTGTGACGACCGCCCGCGTACGCCCCGTCGTCGGGGTTCATGGGCGGCAGGATCGGGCCCTGCGAGGTGTCCCCGTGCATGGGGTGGCCCATGGCGGCCGTGCCGCCGCCGATGTTCATCGCCGCCGTGTGACCGCCGTCGTGCGCGTTCACCGGACCGGTGTTCCACGTGCCCGTGTGCCCGCCCTGGACCTGCAGCATCTGCAGGCTGTACTGGACGAGGCCGCGCATCTCCTCGGCACTCTGGAACCGGTCGTCCGGGTCCTTCGCCAGGGAACGCATGACGAGTCCGTCCAGCTCCGGCGGAACGGCCTCGAAGGTCTGGGAGGGCGGGACCGGCATGTCCTGGACGTGCTGGTAGACGACGGAGAGCGGAGTCTCACCCGTGAACGGCGGCCGCAGGGCGAGCAGTTCGTAGAGCAGACAGCCGGTGGCGTACAGGTCGGAGCGGTGGTCGACCGCCTTGCCGAGCGCCTGCTCGGGGGAGAGGTACTGCGGCGTGCCCATGACCATGCCGGTCTGGGTCATCGTCGACTGGGCGCCGTGCAGCGCACGGGCGATGCCGAAGTCCATCACCTTGACCGCGCCGGAGTGCGTGATGATCACGTTCGCCGGCTTGATGTCGCGGTGCACGATGCCGTGCTGGTGGGAGTACGCCAGAGCCTCCAGCACACCGGAGACGATGATCAGGGCCTGCTCGGGAGGCGGGGCCTCGGCTTCGAGCAGCAGGTCACGGATGGTGTTGCCCTCGACGAGCTCCATGACGATGTAGGGCACGGTCGCCCCGCCCACGACGTCCTCACCGGAGTCGTACACGGCGACGATCGCGTGGTGGTTGAGCCCCGCGACCGACTGTGCCTCACGTGTGAACCGGGCCTTGGAGACCGGGTCCTCCGCGAGGTCGGAGCGGAGCAGCTTCACTGCCACCGTACGTCCCAGACGGACGTCCTCCGCGGCGTAGACCTCGGCCATGCCGCCGCGGCCCAGCCGGTACGTCATGCGGTAACGGCCGTCTCCGACCACACCGCCGACACCCCAGGAGTCGGTGCCATCCGAAACTCCGCCGCCGTTTGCTTCGGATTCGGGTGCCATCAGTCCTCGCCGTCGTATCTGTCCGCGCGTCCGCGGGTTCTCACGGTGCCTTGCTGCATTTGCCACGTCACGCTACAGCCTCTGGCCGACACGCCGGATTTCAGAGTGACGGGCCATCCAATCGGCTGGCGCGCCGTACACGCAAATTCCATGCGCTTCCTGTAACGCTTCCGAGACGCTTCTTGTGCGTAGGGTCACGGAACGGGCACCTGGCTTGACGTGTCGTACCCCTCGGGCAGACTTGGCCAGTAATAGGGATGATCGCGTCCGTCGGGCGCCGAGGGGGAGCAAGTCATGAGCCACGACGGCGCACAGGGGCGCTACGCGGGCGGTTCCGTGGCAGGCGGCCGCTACCAGCTGCGCGACCTGCTCGGCGAAGGCGGCATGGCGTCCGTCTACCTCGCGTACGACTCCGCCCTCGACCGACAGGTCGCCATCAAGACGCTGCACACGGAGCTGGGGCGCGAGCAGTCCTTCCGGGAGCGGTTCCGGCGTGAGGCGCAGGCTGTCGCCAAACTGCAGCACACCAACATCGTCTCGGTGTTCGACACGGGCGAGGACGAGCTCGGCGGCGCGCTGATGCCGTACATCGTCATGGAGTACGTCGAGGGGCAGCCGCTCGGCTCCGTGCTCCAGTCGGACATCCAGCAGTACGGCGCGATGCCGGCCGACAAGGCCCTCAAGGTGACGGCCGACGTACTAGCCGCACTCGAGACCAGTCACGAGATGGGCCTGGTCCACCGCGACATCAAGCCCGGCAACGTGATGATGACCAAGCGCGGCGTCGTCAAGGTGATGGACTTCGGCATCGCCCGGGCCATGCAGTCGGGAGTCACCTCGATGACCCAGACCGGCATGGTCGTCGGCACACCGCAGTACCTCTCTCCCGAGCAGGCACTCGGCCGCGGTGTCGACGCCCGGTCCGACCTGTATTCGGTCGGCATCATGCTCTTCCAGCTGCTCACGGGCCGGATCCCGTTCGACGCGGACTCCCCTCTCGCCATCGCGTACGCGCATGTGCAGGAGGAACCGGTCGCCCCGTCGAGCATCAACCGGTCGATCACGCCCGCCATGGACGCCCTGGTCGCCCGCGCGCTGAAAAAGAACCCGAACGAGCGCTTCCCCAGCGCCGCGGCGATGCAGGACGAGATCGTGCGGGTGCTGAGCGCGAACGCCACCTCGGGCGCCCCGGTGATCATCGGCGGCGGGGCACCGGCGAACAGCGGCTCGGGCGTCGGCTCGGCGGTCTTCCCGCCCGTCGACCAGGCCACTCCCGCACCGCAGGGCGTCCAGACGCCGTACCAGCCGCACCCGCACCAGCAGCACCATCCGGCTCCGTACGGCGTACCGACCCCGGCCCCCACACCGGGCTACGGCTACCCGCAGGCGGCCCAGTCGTACGGGACCCCCGCACACCTGGGGCAGCAGACCCCGCCCCCGTACACGATGTCCCCGCAGCACACGACGGTGGCGGGCGGCGGCTCCTCCAAGCGCAACATGCCGGTCGTCGTGGGGTCGGTCGTGGTCGCGCTGGTCGCGATCGGCGGCCTCATCGCCTTCCTGAACATGAACGGCGACTCGGAGAACGGCAAGGGCGGCGACCCGGGTACCAGCGAGCCGGCCGGTGTCGCCGGCGAGCACAAGCCCCCGGAGCGGAACCGGACGATGGACGAGGAGGACTGCACCGACCCCACGGAGGACACGGACGACCCGGCGAAGGTCCAGGCCCCGAATTTCGTCTACAAGGACATCATCTCCGCGAAGGCGTGCGCCCTGGCCGCCGGCTGGACGATCAAGGAAATCAAGGTGGAGGGCAACACCTACGCCGAGGACCAGGTCATCGATCAGTTCCCCTCGTCAGGGACTGCCGTTCCCGAGGAAAGCGCACACTTCGAACTGCGGATCGCGACGGGCGACCCCGCCTGATCCGCTGCGCCCACCTCGCGGCCTCCCGCCCGGGATGCCGGACATGCCGGAGCGTGTGACGCTGATCTCATGCCCCCTGGACTCCCGGCGTCACGGTCGTCACGGTGCGTCGTCTGCCTGGTGATGGCGGCCGGACTGGCTCTCGGACCGACCGCCTGGGCACACGGGGACGGCACCCGGCCGGGGCACCTGACGCCATCGGTGCCCTCGGGCAGCGAAGACGCCTCCTCGCCTGCAGCCAGCGCTTCCGCTCAGGAACCGCCCCTCGCGGGACGGCAGGCAGGCGAAGGCCGGGCGCGGCCGGGGCGGTCGCTTTCCCCGTGGGAGATCGCCGGGTCCGAGGCCGCGGCGGACGAGGTCCCTCCGGACCCGGACCCCGTCGAGGTACCGGCGTTCACACCACCGCCCCACGCGTTCCCTGAGCCGGGTGAGACGACACGGCAGCGGCAGGCGCAGGAGGCCCCCGCCGTGCGGCACGTGCGGGACGTGTCGCTGGGCGGCGGAATCGCCCTGGTGGGGCTGGGGCTCGCGTTTCTGGCCTTCCGCATGCGCCGCGCCAACTGACCTTGTCGGCTGCCCCTGCTTGCTGACCTTGTCGGCTGCCCCTGGCGCCCGGCCTTGCCGACGGTCGGCGTGATCGGTTTCGGCCGAGCGGAGGTCGCGGGGCCCTGACAGTCCGAAGGCGCGTGTGCGCGACAATGGCGTCATGGAGATGCCGAGGAATGAACGGTCGCAGGAGCACCCCCAAGTCCTCGTAGTGGGGCAGGACGGAATGGCTATCGGCGGCGGTGGCGGTGACGACGAGTCGCGCGAGGTCCCGGTGACGGAAATGGTCGAACAGCCCGCGAAGGTCATGCGCATCGGCAGCATGATCAAGCAGCTTCTGGAGGAGGTCAGGGCGGCTCCTCTCGACGAGGCGAGCCGGGTCAGGCTGAAGGAGATCCACGCGAGCTCCGTGAAGGAGCTCGAGGACGGTCTGGCGCCGGAGCTCGTGGAGGAGCTGGAACGGCTCTCCCTGCCGTTCACCGAGGAGTCCGTCCCCTCCGAGGCCGAACTGCGGATCGCGCAGGCTCAGCTGGTGGGCTGGCTCGAAGGCCTCTTCCACGGCATTCAGACAGCCCTCTTCGCCCAGCAGATGGCGGCCCGTGCGCAGCTGGAGTCCATGCGCCGCGCCCTTCCTCCGGGCGTCGGGCACGAGGGCGAGGAAGACGGAGCCGATCCGCACGGACCGGCGCGTTCCGGCCCGTACCTGTAGCCCGCGGTCCCCTTCAGCTCTCGTCCCCCGTCAACCGTGGTACGCACCGGGGCCCGGCACACGCAGCGTGTGCCGGGCCCCGGTGCTTGCCCGCGGTGTGAGTGCGGGCCCCTGGTGCTTGCCCGCGGTACGTGTGCGGGCGGCCGACTCGGCGGGCGCCCCAGGCGGCCTCCGCTCGGGGCCTCCGCTGGGGCCTCCGCGTCAGGCGTTCGGCGCGGCCAGGAGGATCTTGCCGATGTGGCTGCTGGATTCCATCAGCCGGTGGGCCTCCGCCGCGTCCGCCATCGGCATCGTGCGGTCCACGACGGGACGGACGACGCCGTCGGCGAGCAGCGGCCACACATGCTCACGCACCGCCGCGATGATGGCGGCCTTCTCCGCCAGCGGCCGCGCGCGCAGCGACGTCGCCGTGACAGCGGCCCGCTTGCTCAGCAGGGCGCTCAGGTTCAACTCACCCTTGGCTCCACCCTGGAGGCCGATGATGGCGAGACGGCCGTTAACGGCCAGTGCCCGCACGTTCCGGTCCAGATACTTAGCCCCGACGATGTCGAGGATCACGTCCGCGCCCGCACCGTCCGTCGCCGTACGCAGTTCCTCCACGAAGTCCTGCTCGCGGTAGTCGATGAGGATGTCGGCACCGAGCTCCTGGCAGCGCGCCAGCTTTTCGGGGCCTCCCGCCGTCACCGCGACGCGCGCGCCGACGGCCTTGGCCAGCTGGATCGCCATCGTGCCGATCCCGCTGGACCCGCCGTGGATCAGGATGGTCTCGCCGGGGCGCAGGTGGGCCACCATGAAGACGTTGGACCATACCGTCGCCGCCACCTCGGGCAGGGCTGCGGCCTCGGCCAGGTCCACGCCGTCCGGCACGGGCAGCAGCTGACCGGTCGGCACGGCGACCTTCTCCGCGTATCCGCCGCCGCCGAGCAGTCCGCACACCTCGTCGCCCACGGACCAGCCGGTCACCCCGGGGCCGAGCGCCGCGACGCGGCCGGCGCATTCCAGGCCGGGATAGGGAGAGGCGCCGGGCGGCGGGTTGTAGAAGCCCTGCCGCTGCAGGACATCGGCCCGGTTGACGGCGCTGGACACGACCTCGACGAGAACTTCGCCCTCGCCTGGTACGGGATCGGGGACCTCGGCCCATACGAGCGCTTCGGGGCCGCCGGGTTCGGGGATCGTGATCGCATACATGGCCGCGAGGCTACTCCGTGCGGGACCCCGGACGGGGACGGACCGGCTTGCGCCGCGTCCGGACCCTGTTCCTACGGACGCTGATTGGGCTGCTGAGGATGGCTCATCGGCGAGGCATGGTTCGGTGAGACACGCACGATCGTGATCACCCGGTCCGTCAGCTGCAGTGGGCTGGCCGCCGGGTCGTCGTAGCCGAGCAGCCGGTGGCCGCGCAGGACGCTGACCACCAGGTCGTCCGTCTCCCGGACGTTCTTGCCCACCTCGGCCTTTATCACCGGCCGTTCGACGAGATCGAGTCCCGTGCCCTGCTGGATGAGGTCCTCCATCACCGTGCCCGCGCTGGGGCTGAGGACGGAGAGTCCCAGCAGACGGCCCGCCGCGCTGGCGCTGGTGATCACAGCGTCGGCACCTGACTGCCGCAGCAGCGGGGCGTTCTCCTCCTCGCGTACGGCTGCCACGATCTTCGCGCCCTTGTTGAGCTGGCGCGCGGTCAAGGCGACCAGCACGGCGGTGTCGTCGCGCTGCGTGGCGATGATGACCTGACGGGCCTTCTGGATCTCGGCGCGCAACAGCACGTCGCTGCGCGTCGCATCACCCAGCACTCCCACGAAGCCCTCGGCGTTGGCCGCTTCGATGACCTTGCCCGCGGGATCGACGACGACGATCTGGTCTTTCCTCAGGCCGGTGGCACAGAGCGTCTGAATGGCCGAGCGGCCCTTCGTACCGAAGCCGACGACCACCGTGTGTTCACGCAAGTTGGTTCTCCAACGGTTCAGCCGGAAGTCCTCCCGGGTCCGTTCCGTCAGGACCTCGAGAGTGGTGCCGACCAGGATGATCAGAAAGAGCACGCGCAACGGCGTCACCAGCAGGACGTTCACGAGCCGGGCCGGGTCACTGTACGGGACGATGTCGCCGTAGCCGGTCGTCGACAGCGTCACCGTCGCGTAGTAGACGGCGTCGAGAAAGTCGACCTTGCTGTCGGCGTTGTCGTGGTAACCGTCCCGGTCCGCCCAGACGATGAAGACCGTTATGGCCAGCACCGTGAGGGCCATCGCCAACCGCTTGGCCACCTGGCGCAGCGGTCTGTCGACCACTCTCCGAGGCAGGAGAACTCGGGTCGGGACGACATGTTCGTCCGCTCGCCTGGCCATCGCATCGTGGCCGGGAAGTTTCACGTGAAACACCCTTCCGTCCACGGCGATGCCGAGGCCCATGGCAGATCGAGAATCTCCACCTCGGTGCCGGACCGTACCCCGCCTGGCGGCACCACGGCCAGTCCGTCCGCGGCAGCGATCCCTCGAAGCATCGCGGGGCCGTTGTAATGGAGGGGCACGACGCGGTCGTCGCGGTGGACCACAGGGATGAGCCGGGTGTCGTGCGGGTGTCCCTGTACGTCCTCGCGGACGGGCAGGCGGTAGCGGTCCTGCGATGTCCTGCCGGCGATTCCCTGGAGCAGGGGTTCGGCCAGCGTCAGCAGTCCGGACACCGCGGCCAGCGGGTTTCCGGGCAGGCCCACCAGACAAGGGCCCCCCTCGGCAAGTCGTGCCAGGAGCATCGGATGACCGGGGCGCACAGCCACCCCGTCCACCATCAGCTCGGCCCCGATCTCGGCCAGGACCGGGTGGACATGGTCCAGCGGGCCCGCCGCCGTCCCGCCCGTGGTGAGGATCAGATCGGCGTCAGAGGCGAGGAGGGCCCGGCGGAGTGCCTCGGCGTCGTCGCCGAGCCGCCGAGGCTCGGCGGCATCGGCCCCCAACGAACGGAGCCAGGGGCCCAGCATGGGGCCGAGCGCGTCCCGGATGAGCCCTTCGCGGGGAAGCCCTGCCGTCAGGAGCTCGTCACCCAGCACGAACACGTCCACGCGGGGCCGGGGTACGGCGACGAGAGCGTCGTATCCCGCCGCTGCCGCCAGTCCGAGTACGGGCGGGGTCACCACCGTCCCGACCGGCAGGAGCTCATCGCCGGACCGGCATTCCTGTCCCCGGGGGCGGATGTCCTGGCCAGGCACGACCTCGCGAGTGGCGTGCAGCAGACCCCTGGCCTCGTCGTGGTGCGCGTGCTCACTGCGGATCACGGCGGTGGCGTCCACCGGCAGGCGTGCCCCAGTGGCGATCCGCAGGGCCTGCCCGTCAAGGAGCGGCTCCGTGGATCCGCGTCCGGCTAGCAGACCTTCCCCCTCCTGCACGGACCAGGGCCCCGGCCCCGCGACGACCCAGCCGTCCATGGCCGAGGTGTCGAACGACGGAAGGTCGGTGAGCGCGACAACAGCCTCGGCCAGCACATGTCCGAGAGCCCGGTCGAGGGGGAGCCTGTGGGCGGGCAGTCGCGTGGCACGCCCGAGGCGCTCGGCCAGGTCACGCGCCCCGGCCCAGGTGGTGGCACCGGCCCGGTGGGCGTGCGGAGAGGACGGGGCGCCCTTGCCCGGCAAGGCGTCCTTGCCCGGTGGGGCCTCCTGTCGGCCGGAAGGGCTCGATGCCGGGGGGCCCTGCACCGGGTCCGGGCCGGTGCGCATGCCCGGTTCCACCCGCGCGGGGGGCGGCGTCCCCGGATCGGTTGGGTACGCCCGCTCCGGCTGCTGCTGCGCCGACGCCGAGGGGTGGCTAACCTGCGGCCGGCGCCCGACGAGCGCCAGCGCCTGCTCGACAGCCCGCTCTTCTTCCGCCGCCCGCTCCTCCGCGGCGGTCCGCGCCCTGCCTCCGGGCGCGGTCATGGCGTGCCGGGCCCGCTGCCGGCCTTCGTTTCCTCCTCCCACCGGAGCGCGAGGGCGGTGGCCTTGCGGGAAGCCTCGGCCACCGCTTCAGCGGCGGCCTCCGGGCTCTTTCCGCTGCTCGCCATCGCCGCCGCGTACCCCACCAGGAAGGTGGTCAGCGGCGCGGCGGGCCGGGCCACGCCGTGCGCGGCATCACGGGCGAGGTCGAGTAGGACGTCGGTGTCGACGTCGAGTTCGATGCCCAGCTCGTTCTTGACTGCGGTGATCCATTCGTCCAGCACGGTCCCATGCTCCCTGATCCGTGCCCTGGCGGCAGCGATGTCTTCCCAGGTGTCGCAGTCGAACGAGGCCAGGGGGCCGGCCTGGATCCGGGCCAGGTCCAGTTCGGCCGTCAGCAGCCGCAGCGGGAGACCGGCGAGGCTCCCGTGTTCCGTGGCGATGAGCGCGAGTTCACGGCGCAGTGGCTCCGCCCGGTAGACCGCGACCAGGGGCTGGTCCCTGCCGTCCTCGTCGGTGCACAGGGCGCCTTCGCGGCCCTCGTACTCCGCTGCGGCCAACAACGAACGGACGGTCGTCTCCCTCAGGAACGGCAGATCCGCGGAGAGCACCAGGACGCGCTCCGCGTCCGTGTGCCGTACGCCTGCGCCGAGCGCGGCCAACGGACCGCCGCCCTGGGGTACTTCACGTGTCCAGGCGACGGGACGCACCGTTGGCCTGCGGCCGCCCACCACCACGGTGGTGCCGGCGTCGGCGCATACGGCGAGCACCCGGTCGAGCAGCGCACGGCCGCCCACGCGGAGCCCTGGCTTGTCGGCTCCCCCGAGGCGCTTCGCAGCCCCTCCGGCAAGGACGATGGCGTCATACACGGTCATGACCCGAGTATGCGGGCCACCCACCTCTGGCGGTCCCCCCGGGGACCGAACTCACAGAAGCCCGGCCCCGGGCGGCCCGCTCACCGTTCCCCTACAGCGTGCGCAGCAGCACCACCGGCTGTTCCACGCAGTCGGCCACGTACCGCAGGAACCCACCGGCCGTGCCGCCGTCGCAGACCCGGTGATCGAAGGTGAGCGAGAGCTGGACGACGTGGCGGACCGCCAGTTCCCCCTCGTGCACCCAGGGTTTCGGCACGATCCGGCCGACTCCGAGCATCGCCGCCTCCGGATGGTTGATGATCGGCGTCGAACCGTCGACGCCGAACACTCCGTAGTTGTTCAGCGTGAACGTCCCGCCGGTGAGCTGCGCCGGGGTCAGCTTCCCGTCCCGTGCGGCCTCGGTCAGCCGGGTGATCTCCGCCCCGATCGACTCCACGCTCCGGGCGTGAGCATCCTTGACGACCGGAACAACCAGCCCTCGCTCCGTCTGGGCGGCGAAGCCCAGATGTACCTCGGGCAGCCGCACGATCTCCCGGGCCTCGGCGTCCACCGTCGCGTTGAGCTCCGGGAACCGGGCGAGAGCGGCCGTACAGACGCGGGCCAGCAGAGCGAGCACCGACACCTTCGGCGCCGACGCGGCAGCACCGGCGGCGTTCATGGCGGCCCGCGCGGCCATCAGCTCGGTGGCATCGGCGTCGACCCAGCAGGTGGCATCGGGAATCTCCCGCCGACTGCGCGACAGTTTCTCGGCGACCACACCCCGGACTCCACGCAACGGGATCCGCTCACCCGCTCTGCCCGGCTCCTGCGCAGCCACCATGGCTGTCCCCACGGCGTGCTCCCCGGCTGCGGCCTTGATCGCGGACTCCACATCGGTGCGCAGGATCAGCCCGTCCCGCCCCGTGCCGGTGACCTGCCGGAGATCGAGACCGTTCTGCCGAGCCAGCTTCCGTACGAGCGGCGAGATGACGGCGACGGGCCCCGGTGCGTCCACCGCACCGGGGGCGGGCGCGGTCGTGGTGGCCGGGCCGGTGGCCCCGTGGTCCGAAAGGGCTTCGGCCGTGGCCGCCGTGGCAGGGGTGACCGTGGTCGCGCCCGTCGTGGCAGGGGTGACCGTGGTCCCGCCCGCCGTGGCAGGGGTGGGCCTGAGCCGGCGTCTGCGCGCAGCCGGTGCGGCCGTGCCGTAGCCGACCAGCACATTGCCGGACGCCCCGCTCTCGGCGGTGCTGCCGGATGTCTCAGGGGAGGCCCCGTGTCCCGCCGACGGCTCCACCGACCCGACCGCCACCGTCAGCAGGGGCGCACCGACCGGGAGCTCCGTGCCCTCCTCGCCGTACCGGGCCGTGACCACGCCTCTGTAGGGGCAGGGCACTTCCACCATGGCCTTGGCCGTCTCGACCTCGACGACCGGCTGGTCGATGGCGACGACGTCGCCCACCTCCACCAGCCAGCGCACGATCTCGGCCTCGGTCAGTCCCTCGCCCAGGTCAGGCAGCTTGAATTCGAGTACCTGCGCCATCAGCTCTCGGCCTCCCACTGGAGACGGGCGACCGCGTCGAGCACTCGGTCCACACCCGGCAGATGGTGCCGCTCCTGCATCGGCGGCGGATAGGGAATGTCGAAACCCGCGACGCGCAGGACCGGGGCCTCCAGATGGTGGAAGCACCGCTCGGTCACCCGCGCGGCGATCTCACCGCCCGGACCGCCGAATCCGGAGGACTCGTGGACGACCACCGCACGCCCCGTGCGGCGGACCGACGCGGCGACGGTTTCGTCGTCGAAGGGCACCAGCGAACGCAGGTCGACCACCTCGAGGTCCCATCCCTCGGCCGAAGCCGCCTCGGCTGCCTCCATGCACACCGGGAGCGACGGTCCGTAGGTGATCAGGGTCGCGCTGCGACCGGGACGCCGGACCACGGCCCGCCCGATCGGCTCGACCCGCGCGGGAGCTTCCGGCGACCAGTCGGCCTTGGACCAGTAGAGCCTCTTCGGCTCCAGGAAGACCACCGGGTCGTCGGAGGCGATCGACTCCCTCAGCAGCCCGTACGCGTCTTCGACCGTGGCCGGCATGACGACGTGCAGACCGGGCGTCGCCATGTAGTACGCCTCCGAGGAATCGCTGTGGTGCTCGACCCCGCCGATCCCACCGCCGTACGGCACCCGCACCGTGATCGGCAGCGGCATGGCGCCCCCGGTCCGGTTCCGCATCTTGGCGACATGGCTGACCAGTTGCTCGAACGCCGGATACGCGAAGGCATCGAACTGCATCTCCACCACGGGCCGCAGCCCGTACATCGCCATGCCCACGGCCGCGCCGAGAATTCCGGCCTCGGCCAGGGGGGTGTCCGTGCAGCGGTCGTCGCCGAACTCCCTCGCCAGGCCGTCGGTGACGCGGAAGACGCCGCCGAGGGTGCCGACATCCTCGCCGAGGACGTGCACCGTCGGGTCCTCCGCCATCGAGTCCCGTAGCGCCCGCCCGAGGGCCTGGGCCATCGTGGCCGGCTTGGCCCTGCCGGTCCGTTCACCGGCCGTCGCGGCAACGGTGCTCATCGACCGCCCTCCGCACCGCGCTCGTCATGCGGGCCGTGCTCGGCGTCGAGTTCGGCCCGCAACCGTGCGGCCTGCTCCTTCAGCTGCCCGGTCTGTTCCCCGTAGACATGGGTGAACAGATCCATCGGGTCGAGCGCCGGATCGGCGTTCATCTGCTCTCTCAGTTCCTCCGCCATCCGTTCCGCCGCCTCCCGCACCGTCCCGATGCCGTCCTCGTCCAGCAGCCCGCGCTCGGTCAGCTCCCGCTCCAGCAGCCTGATCGGATCGTGCGCGCGCCACGCCTCCACCTCGCTGTCGCCGCGGTAACGGGTGGCGTCGTCGGCGTTCGTGTGGGCGTCCATGCGGTACGTGACCGCCTCGACCAGCGTCGGCCCCCCGCCCTTCCTGGCCCGGGCCACCGCCTCGCCCAGCACCTGGTGCATCGCGGCCGCGTCGTTGCCGTCGACCAGGCGCCCCGGCATCCCGTACCCCACGGCCTTGTGCGCCAAGGACGGTGCCGCCGTCTGCTTGGACAGAGGCACGGAGATCGCGAAGCCGTTGTTCTGCACGAGGAAGACCACAGGGGCCCGCCAGACGGCCGCGAAGTTCAGCGCCTCGTGGAAATCACCCTCACTCGTGCCGCCGTCGCCGACCATCGCGAGGGCCACCACATCGTCACCCTTGAGGCGCGCCGCGTGTGCGAGGCCCACTGCGTGCGGCAACTGGGTGGCCAGCGGGGTGCACAGCGGCGCGATGCGGTGCTCCCGCGGGTCGTAACCGGTGTGCCGGTCGCCCCGCAGCAAGGTCAGCGCCTGGACCGGGTCCAGGCCGCGCGCCACCGCCGCGAGAGTGTCGCGATAGCTGGGGAAGAGCCAGTCACGCTCCTCCAGCACGAGCGCCGCCGCGATCTCACAGGCCTCCTGGCCCGTGCTCGACGGATACACCGCGAGGCGGCCCTGCTTGGTCAGTGCGGTGGCCTGCGCGTTGTACCGACGGCCGCGCACCAGCTCGGCGTAGAGCCTCAGCAACAGCTCGGAGTCGGCGTCGGCCGCGGCGTCCGTACCGAGCACGCGGTACGGCTCGGCGTCCGGGAGCAGCGGCGCGGGATCGGTGAGCGGCTTCCAGGCCGGGGGCGGCGTGGGCCGGTAGGCGGCTGCGCCGGGTAGCTCCTGGACCGTCATGACAAGCACCTCCTGGCATCGAGATATATCGAGGGGTATCGAAATCTGCGGCAATGTCGGGGCGTGTACGGAGCACGGTGTGGCGTGCCTCACCTACCGATTGTTCGGTCGTGAGCGCAATTTGGCTACAGGCGCCTTCAGCCTGTGGACAAACGGTTCTCCACAGCCTGTGATGGAGGCAGGTCGTCCACAACACGGAGGCGCGGGCAGATGGCAGCTGAACAAATGGCCACTGGGGGCGGTGACCCGGGCCGCGTCCCGCCCGCACGACCGCTGGACTCCATCGACCACGCCATCCTGCGTATCCTCCGGACGGACGGACGCGCCTCGATACGGGCCGTCGCGGAACGCGTCCATGTCTCACGGGCCAACGCGTACGCCCGGATCAACCGGCTCGTCGAGGACGGTGTGATCCGCGGTTTCAGCGCACGCGTGAATCACGAACGGGCGGGGCAGGCCGCCTCCGCGTACATCACGCTCAAAATCGTGCAGAACTCCTGGCGCACCGTGCGTGACCAGCTCCAGGCCCTTCCGGGCGCCGCCCACATCGCACTGGTCAGCGGCGACTTCGACGTCCTGCTCCTGGTGCACACCCCGGACAACCAGGCGCTGCGCGAGCTGGTACTGACCAGGATCCAGGCCATACCCGAGGTGCTCTCCACCCGCACCTTGCTGGTGTTCGAGGAGACCGACCTCGGCCCGCGCCCGGACCGTCCGGCCGAGCTCGCTTAGCGACTCCCGTTCGGTTCAGCCGGCTCGCATGCCCTCGAACGCCAGCTGGACGACCGCGTCGGCGATCTGCTCCGCCTCCGCGGAGCCGCCCGGCTGCGGGCGATACCACTCGACCAGCGAGTTCACCATGCCGAAGAGCAGCCGGGTCACCAGCCGTATGTCCACGTCCGCGCGCAGGTCCCCCTCCGCCACCGCCGCCTTGAGCAGCTCGGACACCCGCTGGTCGAACTCCCGCCGGCGCTCCAGCGCCCACCGCTCCGTCGTCGTGTTGCCCCGCACCCGCAGGAGCAGCGTGACGTACGGCAACTCCGCCAGAAGCACCTCGACCGTGCGGCGCGTGACGTACTCGACCCGGGCGATCGCCCGCCCCTGGATCGCCCCCGCCTCCTCGAGGATGCCGAAGAGCCCGTCGAGCGCCCGGCTCACGGCACGCCTCAGCAGCTCTTCCTTGCCGGCCACATGGTGGTAGATGGACGACTTGGAGATGCCCGCCGCCTTGGAGAGGTGCTCCATGGACGTGCCGTCGTAGCCGCGCTCGTTGAAGACACGGACGGCAACGGACAGGAGTGTCTCCGGGGTGTACGTGTCCCGCTTGGCCGTGGTCATGACCGCGATCCTCCCCCATGAGTTGTCCACAGGTTCTTCGGGGCCCCTTGTCCCGACCGATCGTTCGGTTACTCTAACTCCGTCAGCACGTCCCTGCCCGGCTCGACGAGGAGTTGGTCCGTCATGGCCGCCGAGCTTTCCCCCGATAAGCTGTCCGAGATCCACCGCCCGACGCTCGACCAGGCCCTCGACGCGATCCGCACCCGCGCCTACTGGTCCCCACACCCCGAGCACCCCAAGGCCTACGGCGAGGGAGGCCTCCCCGGCAGCCTCGGGGCGGCCGAGGGCAAGGCGGCGTTCGACGCCTTGCTCCATACCCGACTGGATCCGGGCCAGCCCGGCACCGACGGCTGGACCGGCGCGGAGGTCTCGCCGTACGGGCCTGTGCTGGGCGTCGAGTACCCGCACGCCGACCCGGACGTCCTGCTGCCCGCCATGAGTGCGGCCATGGGCCCCTGGCGTGCGGCGGGACCCGAGACGAGGGCCCTGGTCTGTCTGGAGATCCTCGCCCGCATCAGCGCCCGTACGCATGAGCTGGCCCATGCCGTGATGCACACCAGCGGCCAGGCGTTCGTGATGGCCTTCCAGGCGGGCGGCCCGCATGCCCAGGACCGCGGCCTGGAAGCCGTGGCGTACGCCTACGAGGAACAGACGCGCACACCGCGCAGTGCCGACTGGTCGAAGCCTCAGGGGAAGCGCGACCCGCTGCGGCTGCACAAGTCGTACACGGCGGCCGGGCGCGGCATCTCACTGCTGATCGGATGCAACACCTTCCCCACGTGGAACGGCTATCCAGGCCTCTTCGCCTCGCTGGCCACCGGCAATCCCGTCCTGGTCAAGCCTCACCCCCGCGCGGTCCTGCCGCTGGCGCTCACCGTCCAGCTGGCGCGCGAGGTCCTCGCCGAGGCGGGCTTCGACCCGAATCTCGTCGCCCTGGCAGCCGAGCGGCCCGGTGAGGGCATCGCCAAGACCCTGGCGGTGCGTCCCGAGGTCAAGATCATCGACTACACGGGGTCCACCGCCTTCGGCGTCTGGCTGGAGACCAACGCCCGGCAGGCCCAGGTCTACACGGAGAAGGCGGGCGTCAACACGATCGTCGTCGATTCCACCGACGACTACCGCGGCATGCTGGCCAACCTGGCCTTCTCGCTCTCCCTCTACAGCGGCCAGATGTGCACCACCCCGCAGAATCTGCTCATCCCCCGCGACGGCATCGCGACCGACGCGGGCCCCAGGTCCTACGAGGACGTGGTGGCGGACCTCGCCGACGCGGTGAGCGGGCTCCTCGGCGACGACGCCCGCGCCAACGGCCTGCTCGGCGCCCTGGTGAACCCTGACGTGAAGGCCCGGCTGGAAGGGGCCGCGGCCCTGGGTGACGTCGCGCTCGCTTCGCGGCCGGTGGCCAACCCCGAATTCCCCGACGCCGTGGTCCGTACGCCGGCCATCGTGAAAATCGACGGCGCCAAGGCCGACGAAGGCGCCGCCCACCTCTCGGAGTGCTTCGGTCCGGTCTCCTTCGCGGTCGCCGTTGACTCCACCGCTGACGCGCTGGATCTCCTGCGTCGCACGATCCGTGAGCAGGGTGCGATGACCGTCGGCGCGTACACCACCTCCGCCGAGGTGGAGCGAGCCGTGGAGAGCGTCTGCTTCGACGAATCGGCTCAGCTCTCGCTGAATCTCACCGGCGGCGTATACGTCAACCAGACAGCGGCCTTCTCCGACTTCCACGGCTCGGGAGGCAACCCGGCGGCCAACGCGGCGCTCTGCGACGGAGCGTTCGTCTCCAACCGCTTCCGGGTGGTGGAGGTCCGCCGCCAGGCCTAGGTGTTCTGTCCACGGAGGCGGGTGACCGGTGGAGCACGTCACGCTCCGACGGTCACCGGCCCTTCGGGTCCTGGATGTCCGCGTACCTCTGCACCCAGGCGTGCATGGCGATGGCTGCCGCCGCACCGGCGTTGATCGACCTCGTGGAGCCGAACTGCGCGATCGAGCACACCATCGAGGCGTGCGCGCGCGCTTCCTCCGTCAGCCCCGGCCCCTCCTGCCCGAACAGCAGCACGCACCGGCGCGGCAGCTCCGTACGCTCCAGCGGCACGGCCCCGGGAAGGTTGTCGATCCCGATGATCGGCAGCCCTTCCGCCTCCGCCCACGCGGTCAGGTCCGCCGTGTCCGGATGGTGCCGCACGTGCTGATACCGGTCGGTGACCATCGCCCCGCGCCGGTTCCAGCGCCGCCGCCCCACGATGTGGATCTCCTTCGCCAGGAAGGCGTTGGCGGTGCGCACCACTGATCCGATGTTGAAGTCATGGCCCCAGTTCTCCACCGCCACGTGGAAGTCGTGCCGCCGCAGATCGAGATCGGCGACGATCGCCTCCCGTGTCCAGTACCGGTAGGCGTCGCCCACGTTGCGCCGGTCACCGTGGGCGAGGAGTTCGGGGTCGTAGCGCTCTCCCTCGGGCCAGGGCAGCGGGTGCGGCCCCACGCCGATCACGGCGCCGTACCCGTCGTCGTACTGGATCGGTTCCTCGGTCGGATCGGGCGCGGCCGCCTTCCGGGCCTCGTCCGTACTGCCGGCCCCGTCCGTGCTGCTGGCCTCATCGGTACTACCGGTCTCGCTGGTCACCCGACGAGGGTATGGCCACTGTCACTCCCGCTGTGCGTGGGCTCCCCGTCGTCCGGTGCTGCCCGCCTCTGCCGGGGGAGCCGGAGCCTGCCCGCCGACCGGTCGAACAGACGGTGCCGGCAGAACGACACCCTGTGCCCCAGCCACACCAGAAAGGCCGTCGGCAGGAAGACGGCGTCCGCGGCGACCATCGCCATGGAGAAGAAGGGCAGCCCCAGCAGGACGGAGATTCCGGCGTGCTCACCGATCATGAGGACGAGCAGGACGTTCTTGACCCGCCGGTTGAACAGCGTGAAGGGGAAGGCGACCTGCACGATGACCGTGGCGTACGTCAGCAGCATGATCGCCAGGGCACTGGAGGCGAGCAGGCCGGAGAGCCCTGGCCACGGGGTGAAGTAGTCCAGCTTGAGCGGGTAGTAGATCGCGGTGCCGTCCTGCCAGCGGGAGCCCTGGACCTTGTACCAGCCGGCGGTCGCGTAGATCAGACACACCTCGGCCATGATCACGAGCAGCGAGGCGTTGTGGGCGAAGTTGGCCAGGACGTCGAGGAACGCGCGCAGCTCATGGCCCGGCGCGTACCGGTTCAGAGCCCACCATCCACCGTTCCCCAGCCACAGCACCCACAGGAGGGACGGCAGCCACCAGGTGCCGCCCAGTCCTCCCATGAGGGAGGCCGGCAGAAGGACGCAGCCGAGTACCGCCCACAGGACCGGCCCCGCGACGTCGCGGGCCGGCCCGCCTCCGTCCACGAGCCGCCCGGCATCCCGCGCCGCACGGCGCGCGTCGAGGGACCAGACGCGCGCACAGCGGGTCAGCACCACATAGAGCGCCATCAGATGGATGACGTTGTCGCCACCGTCGCCCATGAAGATGCTGCGGTTCTGCAGGGAGAGCACTCCGGCCATGAAGACGACGGACGTGCCCCGGGTCCGCCAGCCCACCATCAGCAGGGCGGCCGATACCAGCGTGATCACGTACACGGTCTCGAACCACAGCGGGCTGTCCGACCACATCAGGACGGTGAATGCGTCGTTGTTGCTGATGAGGCGGCGCGCCATGTCCCAGCTCCACGGGCCGTCGGGGCCGTACAGCTCATGGCGGTGGGGCAGCTCGCGCAGCAGGAACAGCAGGTACGTCGCGGACACACCGATCCGGACGACGGCGCTCTGGTAGGCGCCGAGGGGAGAAGCCGTGACGCGCTGGACGGCGTGGGCGAGTGACCGGCGGGCGGTACCGGCATGCGCGCGGACGGGGGCGGGGGCGCTCATCGCTCCGCCTTCCCGGCTTGCGGGGGCTGACCCGGCGTGCCCGTCCCGGGCAGATCGGACGGGGTCACGGTCCACCACGGGAGCTCCCGGTACTCCGGCCGCGTGCTGATCTTCTCGTCACTCCATGCCGGGGCTCCGACAGGGCTGACGGCGGACCGCACCTGGATGCGCTCGACCGTGCCGCCGTAGCCGTGTTCGTCGAGGCGCAGCATGACGATGCGGCGTATGTAGCGCTCGGACAGCTCACCGCGCAGGCCGTTGGGGCGGTTCTCGCTGTCGTGGGACCCGGTGTAGAAGTCCCAGGCACGGCGCAGTTCGTTCTGGTCGACGTGGCTGGGGAGGAGATTGCCGCGAATCGCCTCACCGTCGTCGCGCGAGAGGTTGATCCAGCGGGTGACCTTGCTGCCGTCGGCGCCGTTGTCGTCCACCTCGGCCCGTACGTGCACGGAGATGTTCTGCTGGAGCGGATTGGGTGCGAACAGCTTCCAGTTCTGCTCGAACTCGGGGTAGACCCAGTCGTCGACCACCTCGCCGTGCTGCTTCGTCAATGTGTTCGACGGCGCGACGTGCAGAAAGATCACGGCTATGTGCGCGCAGGCGAGCAGGCCCATGACGGACAGCGCGAGCGCGGCGGAGATCTGGTACGGCAGCGAGAGCGCGGCCATTCCGCCACCCGGGCGACGCCCTGCGGGCCCCGGCACGAGCGCGGGGGCGGTGTCGTACGGCGCAGCCACGGCCGGGGCCGGAGGTCGGTCCGGGTCGACCGGTGACGCACCCGCGGGTGGGGCCCCCGGGCCCTGATCCGCGTACGGACGGGTCACGCCGGGCCAGGCGAGATTCTTCTCGTTTCCGGTGCGCCCACCGTGGTCCGCATCCATCCCGCCCCGATCGCCGTCGATCACCGCTCAGTTATCCACAGGGTTGACACCCTACGGGCCCCCGACCCACCATTGAAGTCAAGGAACCGAACGATCGGTCGGTAGGGAGCCCGGGATGGCGGCAGTGACTGCGGACCAGACGACGCAGACGACAGCAGGCACGGCTGAGGCAGCGGACGAGGAGCGCCTGGCGGCGTTCGACGCCTCGGTGGCGGCGGACGACCGGATCGAGCCGCGGGACTGGATGCCCGAGGCGTACCGGGCGTCGCTGGTCCGTCAGATGGCCCAGCACGCCCATTCCGAGATCATCGGCATGCAGCCCGAGGCCAACTGGATATCTCGGGCGCCCTCGTTGCGCCGTAAGGCCATCCTGATGGCGAAGGTGCAGGACGAGGCCGGACACGGCCTCTACCTGTACAGCGCGGCGGAGACGCTGGGGACCAGCCGCGAGGAGCTCCTCGACAAACTGCACGCCGGTCGGCAGCGCTACTCCTCGATCTTCAACTACCCCACGCTGACCTGGGCGGACGTCGGGGCGATCGGCTGGCTGGTGGACGGTGCCGCGATCACCAACCAGGTGCCGCTCTGCCGCTGCTCCTACGGCCCGTACGCCCGCGCGATGGTCCGGATCTGCAAGGAGGAGTCCTTCCACCAGCGCCAGGGGTACGAGCTGCTGCTCGCCCTCAGCCGCGGCACCCCCGCCCAGCACGAGATGGCGCAGGACGCGGTGAACCGCTGGTGGTGGCCCTCCCTGATGATGTTCGGTCCGCCGGACGACTCCTCCGCGCACTCGGCACAGTCGATGGCCTGGAAGATCAAACGCCACTCCAACGACGAGCTGCGCCGGCGGTTCGTCGACATCTGCGTCCCTCAGGCGGAGGCGCTGGGGCTCGCCCTTCCCGACCCCGACATCCGGTGGAACGAGGAGCTCGGGCAGCACGACTACGGAGCGATCGACTGGACGGAGTTCCAGGAAGTCCTCAAGGGCAACGGCCCCTGCAACGAACAACGGCTCGCTCAGCGGCGTACGGCCCATGAAGAGGGCGCCTGGGTCCGCGACGCCGCAGCGGCATACGCAGACAAACACGCGGCAGGGCCCGGTTCCACCGGAGCTGCCGCCCTGCCCGTGGAGGCGACCGCATGAGCAGCTCGACCGACTGGCCCCTGTGGGAGGTGTTCGTGCGCTCCCGGCGCGGGCTGTCCCACACCCACGCGGGCAGTCTGCACGCGCCCGACGCCGAGATGGCCCTGCGTAACGCCCGCGATCTGTACACACGCCGCTCGGAAGGCGTCTCCCTCTGGGTGGTTCCCTCGACGGCGATCACCGCCTCATCGCCGGACGAGAAGGACTCGTTCTTCGAACCGGCCGGGGACAAGCCGTACCGCCACCCCACGTTCTACGAGATCCCGGAAGGGGTGAAGCACCTGTGACCGCGGCCCTCGCCCTCGGCGACGACGCGCTGGTGCTCTCGCACCGGCTGGGGGAGTGGGCGGGCCACGCCCCCGTGCTGGAGGAGGAAGTGGCTCTGGCCAACATCGCTCTGGATCTGCTGGGACAGGCCAGGATCCTTCTCTCGTTCGTGGGCGACGAGGACCAGTTGGCCTATCTGCGTGAGGAGCGGGCCTTCCGCAACGTCCAGCTGGTGGAGCAGCCGAACGGCGACTTCGCCCACACCATCGCCCGCCAGCTCTACTTCTCCGTCCACCAGCACCTCCTGTACGGGGAGCTGGCGGCGGGTGAGGGCGAGTTCGCGGATCTCGCGGCCAAGGCCGTCAAGGAGGTCGCCTACCACCGGGACCACGCGGAGCAATGGGTCCTGCGACTCGGTGACGGCACCGCGGAGAGTCATGAGCGCATGCAGCGCGCACTGGATGCCCTGTGGCGTTTCACCGGCGAACTGTTCGAACCCGTCGAGGGGATCGACGTCGACACGCACAGCCTGCGCGACCGCTGGCTGTCAGTCGTCACCTCCGTGGTGGAGCGCGCCACCCTGGCCCTTCCGTCGGGGCCCGGGTCCGGGGCCTGGGCTGCCGGGGCAGGCCGACAGGGCCTCCACACGGAGCCGTTCGGGCGGATGCTCGCCGAGATGCAGCATCTGCACCGCAGCCACCCGGGTGCGTCATGGTGACCGCCGATACCCCGCTGGAAGCCGAGCTCCACCGTCTGGCGGGCGCGGTGCCCGACCCCGAGTTGCCGGTCATCACGCTGGACGAGCTCGGTGTGCTCCGCGGTGTGCGGGTGGACGGCCCGGACAAGGTCACCGTACGGCTCACCCCGACGTACACCGGCTGCCCGGCCATCGAAACCATGTCCGCCGACATCGAGCGGGTGCTGCACGAGCACGGCGTCGTGGAGGTGTCCGTGGTCACGGTCCTCGCGCCGGCCTGGTCCACGGACGACATCAGCGCTGAAGGGCGCCGCAAGCTCGCGGAGTTCGGCATAGCGCCGCCGCGCCCGGGGCGTGGGCCGGGCGGACCAGGGGGACCGAGTGGGACGGGCGGACCGAGTGGACCGGTGCCTCTGACGCTCTCGGTGCGCTGCCCGCACTGCGGCTCCACGGACACGGAACTGCTGAGCCGGTTCTCCTCCACGGCGTGCAAGGCGCTGCGCCGCTGCGTGGCCTGCCGCGAACCGTTCGACCACTTCAAGGAGTTGTAGATGTTCCATCCGCTCCGGGTCAGCGCGATCGAACGGATCACGGACGACGCGGTGGCCGTCACCTTCGCCGTGCCGTCCGAGCTGCGCGAGACCTTCCGCCACACTCCCGGCCAGCACCTGAATGTGCGCTACCGCGTCAGCGGTGAGGAGATCCGACGGTCGTACTCGATCTGCGCACCCGCGACGGAACGGCCGGGCGTTCCGTCGCTGCGCGTGGGCATCCGACTGGTCGACGGGGGCGCGTTCTCCACGTACGCCCTCAAGGAGCTGGCCGTCGGGGACCAGGTGGAGGCGATGGCCCCGATGGGCCGCTTCGTCCTGGACCCGCGTCCCGGCCGCTTCGCCGCGATCGTCGGCGGCAGCGGCATCACACCGGTGCTGTCGATGGCGTCGACGCTGCTCGCCCGGGAACCCCTGGCGCGCTTCTGCCTGATCCGCAGCGACCGGACGGCGGCTTCGACGATGTTCCTCGACGAGGTGGCGGACCTCAAGGACCGTTATCCGGACCGCTTCCAGCTGGTGACCGCCCTGTCCAGGGAAGAGCAGGCTGCCGGGCTCCCCTCGGGCCGGCTGGACCGCGAGCGGCTGACCGGGCTGCTGCCCGCGCTCCTGCCGGTGCCCGAGGTCGACGGCTGGTTCCTGTGCGGGCCGCTCGGCCTGGTACGGGGGGCGGAAGAGGCCCTCCGGGGACTGGGCGCCGACCGCTCACGCGTCCACCAGGAGATCTTCCACGTCGCCGACGAGGGGACGGAGCTTCCGGCGCGCGGACGGGCAGCCGTGTCGGCGGAGAGCAATCTCACGGCGACACTCGACGGGCGGTCGGGAAGCTGGCCGGTCCAGGACGGCGAATCGTTGCTGGACACGGTGCTGCGAAGCCGCTCGGACGCTCCGTATGCCTGCAAGGGAGGAGTGTGCGGAACCTGCCGGGCCTTCCTCGTCTCGGGCGAAGTGCGGATGGACCGCAATTTCGCGCTGGAACCGGAGGAGACCGGGGCCGGCTTCGTCCTGGCCTGCCAGTCCCACCCCGTCACCCCGGAAGTGGAGCTCGACTTCGACCGTTGACGCCGATGGCGCCGCTGACACGGCTGAGAGGCCCTGTAAGGGCCCTCTCAGCGGCGCACGGGCAGCGGCCGGTGCCCGTGCGCTGAAGGCCTCAGAGGACGAAAGGAGAGCTCCCGCTCTCCGTGACCATCGGACGCCCGGCGCCGTCCCAGGCCAGCATGCCGCCGTCGATGTTCACGGCGTCGATGCCCTGCTGCACCAGGTACTGCGTGACCTGGGCCGACCGGCCACCGACGCGGCACATCACATGCACGCGTCGGCCGTCGTCGGCCACCTCGGTCAGCTCACCGAAGCGGCCCACGAAGTCACTCATCGGGATGTGCAGCGCGCCCTCGACATGCCCGGCCGCCCACTCGTCGTCCTCACGGACATCCAGCACGAAGCCGTCCGACGGAACCGTCGCGACGTCCACGGAGGGCAGCGGAGCGAAATTCATGGGATCGGCCTTCTCTCGTACGTACGCGCCAGGTCATGCGAAACGCTACTGCACCAGCCCTGCCAGCTCGTCCTCACGCCGGGACACGTCCGCCAGGAGCTTTTCGCCGATGTCGTCGAGCAGCCGGTCCGGGTCGTCCGGTGCCATCCGCAGCATCGAGCCGATCGCGCTGTCCTCCAGTTCCTTGGCCAGAACCGTCAGGAGTTCCTTACGACGGCTGAGCCAGTCCAGCCGCGCGTAGAGCTCCTCGCTCTCACTCAGCCGCAGCTCCGGCGCCACAGGCCCTGCCGCCCACTCGGCCGCCAACTCCTTCAGCAATGCCACGTCGCCGCGCCCGTAGGCCGCGTTGACACGGGCGATGAATTCGTCCCGCCGTGTCCGCTCCTGCTCGTCCGGCGCCAGGTCCGGGTGGGCCTGACGGGCCAGCTCCCGGTACAGCTTGCGTGCCTCCTCGCCCGGCCTGACCCGCTTGGGGGGCCGGACCGGCTGCTCGGTGAGCATGGCCGACGCCTCGGGCGAGAGCCCGTCCGAGTCCATCCAGTCGTGGAAGAGCTCGTCGACGCCAGGCATCGGCATGACGATCGCCCGTGCCTCCTGGGCCTTGCGCAGATCCTCGGGATCACCGGTCCTCGCCGCCCGCGCCTCCGCGATCTGCGCATCGAGTTCGTCGAGACGTGCGTACATCGGGCCGAGCTTCTGATGGTGCAGCCGGGAGAAGTTCTCCACCTCGACCCGGAAGGTCTCCACCGCGATCTCGAACTCGATCAGCGCCTGCTCGGCGACCCGGACCGCCCTGGCGAGACGCTCCTCCGGCCGAGGAGCACCACTCCCGCCAGCCACGTCGCCTGCGGCGGGGTCTGCCTGCGGCGCATCCTGCGCCTGCTGCGGCTCGTCCTGCCGGTCCTGGTTCTGCCGGTCTTCGTCGTTCCGGGTGGTCGGCACCCCGGCGGCTTCGTGGGTCACCCGTCCAGCGTATGGCCACGGCACGGACCGCGGAGACACACGGTGGCCGTGGCGCCCGCTCAGACGCCGAGCTCGGCGGCTATCCGGCCGGCCCGAACGGCCCGGACGAGCTCGGCGTGGTCGGCCTCCGTCCGGTCCGCGTACGTCACGGCGAAATCAGCCACCGCCGCGTCCAGCTCGGCGTTCTTCCCGCAGTAACCCGCGAGCAGCCGGGGGTCGGCGCTGTGCGCGTGGGCCCGGGCCAGCAGTGCCCCGGTCATCCGCCCGTAGTCGTCCACCTGGTCGGCAGCGAGCGCGGCCGGATCCACGCTGCCCTTGCGATTCCTGAACTGGCGTACCTGGTACGGCCTGCCGTCGACCTCGGCCCAGCCGAGCAGGATGTCGCTGACCACCTGCATCCGCTTCTGCCCGAGCACCACCCTGCGCCCCTCGTGCGACACGTCCGGCACCTCGAAACCGACCTGCGGCAGATGCGGAGCGAGCGCGGACGGGCGGGCCTCCTTCACCTGCAGGACCAGCGGCTCGCCACGGTGGTCGAGCAGGAGCACCACGTAGGACCGGGTTCCCACGCTCCCGGTACCGACCACCCGGAACGCCACGTCATGGATCGCGTAGCGCGCCAGCAGCGGGACCCTGTCCTCGGAGATCGTCCCGAGGTAGCCCTCGAGCCCCGCGGCGACGGCAGCCGCCTCGGCATCGGGGATCCGGCGCAGCACGGGTGGTGCGTCGACGAAGCGGCGCCCGCCGTCCTCACAGTCCTCCGTGGACCTGGCGGCGAAGCGGGCGCTCGTGTTGTTGCGCGCCTTCGCGGAGACCCGCTCCAGCGTCCCGAGAAGGTCCCGCGCGTCGGTGTGCGAGACGAGTTCCTCGTCCGCGATGGCGTTCCACGCGTCGAGAGCGGACAGTCCGGCCAGCAGACGCATCGTGCGCCGGTAGGCGCCCACCGTGTCGTACGCGCCCTGCCGGCAGGTGGCCTCGTCCGCGCCCGCTTCCCGGCCTGCCAGCACCAGAGAGGTGGCGAGCCGCTTGAGATCCCACTCCCACGGACCGAACACGGTCTCGTCGAAGTCGTTGAGGTCCATCACCAGATTCCCACGCGCGTCGCCGTACAGGCCGAAGTTGGCGGCGTGCGCGTCACCGCAGAGCTGGGCACCCACCCCGGTGACCGGTGTGCCCACCAGGTCATGGGCCATCAGTCCCGCCGAGCCGCGCATGAACGCGAACGGCGTCGCCGCCATCCGCCCCACCCGCATCGGTGTCAGGCCGTGCACCCGGCCACGGTTCGACTCCTCGACGGCCTGAACCGCGTCCGGTCTTCCGGCGGGCAGGACCAGGGAACTGTGGGCGGACCGGGGCACCTCGAGCCTCAGCGCCTTGCCGGCCGCCTTCGGGGTCGCCGCCGCGGCCTCGGACGACCGCACCCCGCCGGCCACCCGTCGCGCGAATCCGGGGACGACCGGAATGCGCTCGTCCCCCGCCGCCCGCTGTACCGGCACCGTCGCCTCGAAGTCACCCATGGAGCGCCGCCTCCCCCGCCCTCGTCCAGCCGTGCCGACCGACCAACATCAACTGCGGACGACGGTACAGCTGTCCCGTGACAACCGTCTGCCCCTGTGGACAACTCGGGTGCCGACCTGTGCAAGCGCGCGGCATCCGACGCTCTCGGATCGGTTCGCGTGTCCGCTGCGCCCAAGACGCCCGGATCAGCAGCCTCCCGGCCCCTCCAGATAGGTGTCCGCCCACTGCCCCAGCTCCTTCAGCGCGGGCTCCATGGCGGCCCCGGCCTCCGTCAACCGGTACGCGACCCGAAGCGGGGGTCCTTCATCGACTTCGCGCGCCACGAGACCGGCCGCTCCCAGCTCGGACAGCCGGTCCGAGAGCATGCGCTCGCTGATGCCTGGAATCGCTCTCCTCAGGTCCGCGAAGTGCACAGGCTGCCGCATCAGCACCGAGACGATCGGGCCCGTCCAGCGCTTCCCGAACAGCTCGAAGACGCGAGTGATGCTCGCATCCACCTTCCGACAGGCCTGTTCGCTGTGATCCGCCATGACTCCAGAGTACTGCGCCCTCGTGCGGGACTTATGAAAAGTAAGGAGCTATGTTATTACTAGTCACGTACGGAAAAGCTGCGCGCCACTCACCGCGCCCACGCCGCTCCCTCATAGGCCCGCGCCAAGGCGGCCACCGAACACCTACGGAGAATCCCCATGGCTACGCTCCTGCACCTCGACTCCGCCGTCTTCCCCCAGGGCTCCACGTCCCGTGAGGTCACCGCCGCTTTCGTCACGTCCTGGCGCGAACAGCACCCCGACGGCGAGGTCGTGTACCGCGACCTCGCCGCACACCCCCTGCCCCACCTGGACGTCTCCGCCGTGACCGCCGGCGCCGAGGACACGCTGCGGGGGGAGCTGGCCGCCGAACTGGCCGCTGCGGACGCCGTCCTCATCGGTGCGCCCATGTACAACTTCTCCATCCCGTCCACCCTCAAGGCATGGCTGGACCAGGTGATCATCGTCGGCCACAACGCGGGCCCGGACGGCCCGGTCGCCGGCACGCCCGTGACCGTCGTGGCCAGCCGCGGCGGTTCGTACGCGCCCGGCACCCCGCGCGAGGACTTCGAGTTCGTCCAGAACTACCTGGAGAAGGTACTGACGGGCATGCTGGGGGCCGAGGTCGATTTCATCGTCCCCGAGTTGACCCTGGCCCACTCGAAGCCCGAGATGGCCGAGCTCATCCCCCTCGCCGACGCATCTCGCGCCCAAGCTTTCGCCGACGCGGCAGAGAAGGCCAAGGCCCTGGCAGCACGCCTCGCCGCCTGACACGGGCCCGCACAGCCGGCCCGCTCGAAACGCCTCTTCGGGTACGGATCCGACGTTTCACGTGAAACGTCGGATCCAGCACCACCGGAACACAACGAAGAACCCCCGCACCGGATCTCTCCGGTGCGGGGGTTCTGTCGAACCAACCCGGCAGTCGCAAGCGACTACCTGTTGTGCGCGAGGGGGGATTTGAACCCCCACGTCCCTAAGGACACTGGCACCTGAAGCCAGCGCGTCTGCCGTTCCGCCACTCGCGCAAGAGTGGTGCTTTCAGACTCTCTCACCGTGTGGTGTGAGCGCCTGGCGACATCCGGAAGATTAGCACGCTGGACAGGGTGGATTCACATCCGTTGTTTCGCCGGACCCACCAGGGGAACCGGGAACGCGGAAAGCCTGGCCCCACTCCTCCTGAGTGCACCCGGAGTGCGGGACACTGTCAGCAGTCCACCTCTACGATCCGTGTGAGAGGTGACACTCATCCACTGTGCAGACAAGGGGAACCAGCCGATTTCCCGACGCGTGGATACGATCAGTACGCAGTACAGGGATGACGACACCGGAGGAGGTGCCCCATGGGAGTCATGAAGCGTTTCGAGCAGCGTCTCGAAGGTCTGGTCAATGGCACCTTCGCCAAGGTCTTCAAGTCCGAGGTGCAGCCGGTCGAGATCGCGGGAGCCCTCCAGCGCGAGTGCGACAACAACGCATCGATCTGGAACCGCGAGCGGACCGTGGTGCCCAACGACTTCATCGTCGAACTCAGCACCCCGGACTACGAGCGGCTCAGCCCGTACTCCGGTCAGCTCGGCGACGAGCTGTCCGGCCTCGTACGTGACTACGCCAAGCAGCAGCGGTACACCTTCATGGGGCCGATCAAGGTCCACCTCGAGAAGGCGGACGACCTCGACACGGGTCTCTACCGCGTACGCAGCCGGACCCTGGCGTCGAGTACGTCACAGCAGGGACAGCAGAGCCCCGCTCCCCATGACCGGCCGAACCGTCCCGGCGCTCCTCAAGGACAGGGCGGTTACGGCTACCCGCCGGCTTCCGCCCCGCCCATGCCCGCGGCCCCGCCGCCGGGTGCGGGACGGTCCGGCGGCCCTTCCAGCGACTGGCGCCCGCCGGCCGCGTCCGGCACCGGGCCGGACGCTCAGGTACGGCGCTGGATCGAGATCAACGGCACCCGCCATCAGATCTCCCGCCCGACGTTGGTGATGGGACGAAGCACCGACGCCGACGTGCGGATCGACGACCCCGGCGTATCGCGCCGGCACTGTGAGATCCGGACCGGAACGCCCTCGACGATCCAGGATCTCGGGTCCACCAACGGCATCGTGGTGGACGGGCAGCACACCACCCGCGCTACGCTCCGCGACGGCTCGCGGATCGTCGTGGGCAGCACCACCATCGTTTACCGGCAAGCCGAAGGGTGAAGCGGGGGCAATGTCAGAGCTGACCCTGACGGTCATGCGGCTAGGTTTCCTAGCTGTTCTGTGGCTATTCGTAATCGTGGCCGTCCAGGTCATTCGCAGCGACCTGTTCGGTACGCGCGTCACGCAGCGCGGCTCACGCCGCACTGCCGGTGACGCCCGTCCTCAGCAGGGCCGCCAACAACAAGCAGCGCCGCCTCAGCAGCGCCAGCAGTCCGGGCGCCAGCGCCGCGGAGCACCCACCAAGCTGGTCGTCTCCGAGGGCACACTCACGGGCACCACCGTCGCGCTCCAGGGCCAGACCATCACCCTGGGCCGGGCACATGACTCAACGATCGTGCTGGATGACGACTATGCGTCCAGCAGGCATGCCAGGATCTACCCGGACCGTGACGGCCAGTGGATCGTCGAGGACCTCGGGTCCACCAACGGCACCTATCTCGACCGGACCCGGCTCACCACCCCGACACCTGTTCCGCTGGGCGCGCCGATCCGCATCGGCAAGACCGTCATCGAGCTGCGGAAGTAGTACGACAATGAGCGAGCGGAGCGAGCGAGCCGCGGCGGTCCTGACGACGGACCCGGCCCGGCTCCCGACCGGAGGGTGGGCAGTGTGGCTCGAGACCGGCTGTACCCCGAACCGACGGGCGAGGTGCGCATGAGCTTGTCCCTGCGCTTCGCCGCCGGATCGCACAAGGGCATGATCCGGGAAGGCAACGAGGACTCCGGCTACGCCGGCCCCCGCCTTCTCGCCATCGCCGACGGCATGGGCGGCCAGGCGGCCGGAGAGGTCGCCAGTTCCGAGGTGATCTCCACGCTCGTCCAGCTCGACGACGACGTCCCGGGCTCGGACATCCTCACCTCGCTCGGCACGGCGGTGCAGCGGGCCAACGACCAGCTGCGCGTCATGGTCGAGGAGGACCCCCAGCTGGAGGGGATGGGCACCACGCTCACCGCCCTGCTCTGGACCGGTCAGCGCCTCGGCCTCGTCCACGTCGGCGACTCCCGTGCCTACCTCCTTCGTGACGGCGTCCTGACGCAGATCACCCAGGACCACACCTGGGTCCAGCGTCTCGTCGACGAGGGCAGGATCACCGAGGAAGAGGCCACCACCCACCCGCAGCGCTCCCTGCTGATGCGGGCCCTGGGCAGCGGCGACCACGTGGAACCCGATCTCTCCGTGCGGGAGGTCCGCGCCGGTGACCGCTATCTGATCTGCTCGGACGGACTCTCCGGCGTCGTCTCCCACCAGACGATGGAAGAGACCCTGGCGAGCTACCAGGGCCCGCAGGAGACCATCCAGGACCTCATCCAGCTCGCCCTGCGCGGCGGCGGCCCCGACAACATCACCTGCATCGTCGCCGACGTCCTGGACGTCGACAACAACGACACCCTGGCCGCACAGCTCAATGACACCCCGGTCATCGTCGGCGCCGTCGCCGAGAACCAGGCCGCCCAGGCGGGCGACGGCCGGGCCATGGAGACACCGGCCGGACGCGCGGCCGGCCTCGGCCGCCCCGTGCCGCCGCCGGCCGGAGGCTTCGGCCCTCCCGGCAGCGGCGACGACATGGGATACGGCTCCGGGCCGGACGGCGCCTTCGCCTCGTACTCCGACGACGACTTCGTCAAGCCCCGGGGCGGCCGCAGGTGGCTGAAGAGGTCGTTCTACATCGTCCTCGCGCTGGCCGTCATCGGCGGTGGCGTCTACGGCGGATACCGCTGGACCCAGACGCAGTTCTACGTGGGCGTGAAGGACGACAACGTCGCCCTGTTCCGCGGGATCAGCCAGGACCTCGCCTGGGTGTCCCTCTCGAAGGTCGAAGAGGACACCAAGATCGAACTGAAGTACCTCCCGCCGTACTGGCGCAAGCAGGTCGAGGCCACCATCTCCCAGGGCAACCTCAGCGATGCCCGCAAGAAGATCAGCGAGCTCGACGCCCAGGCCTCCGCCTGCGAGAAGGACGCGCAGCGCCGCGCGGCCGAGGCGGACACCAATGCCGCCAAGGACAAGGGCGAGACCGGCAACGCCTCCGACAGCACGTCAGCCACGTCTCCCGCCAAGGGGACCAAGACCGCGACTCCCACTCCCGGCCCCAGCCTCTCGGAGGAAGAGAAGAAGCTGGCCCTGCAGTGCGGTAAGCAGTAAGCCGTAGGGGGCCTCCAGCACATGAGCGTTGTCACCAACACCACCACGATCGGCGCGATCGACGCGCCGAGCCGCCGTAACACCGAGCTGGCGCTGGTCGCCTTCGCCGTTCTCATCTCGGTGTTCGCGTACGCCAACGTGGGCCTCGCCCTCAACGGCGAACTGCCCGCCGGCATGCTCGGATACGGGCTCGGGCTCGCCCTGCTCGGCGGGGTGGGCCATCTCGCCGTGCGCAGATTCGCCCCGTACGCGGACCCGCTGCTGCTGCCACTGGCGACGCTGCTGAACGGACTGGGCCTGGCCCTGATCTGGCGGCTGGACCAGTCGGAACGATTCCAGTCGACCCCGAACTTCGTGGCAGCGGCCTCCAAGCAGTTGATGTTCTCAGCGGTCGGCGTCGCCCTGCTGGTCGTCGTTCTGGTCGCCCTCAAGGACCACCGCATCCTGCAGCGCTACACCTACATCTCCATGCTGGTCGCGCTGTTCCTGCTGATCCTTCCGATGTTCTTCCCCGCCGTGAACGGCGCCAAGATCTGGATCAAGATCCCTGGTGTCGGCACGATCCAGCCGGGGGAGTTCGCGAAGATCATCATTGCTGTGTTCTTCGCCGGCTACCTCATGGTCAAGCGTGACGCGCTGGCCCTGGCCAGCCGCCGATTCATGGGAATGTACCTCCCTCGGGGCCGCGACCTCGGCCCGATCCTCATGGTCTGGGCGTTCTCGATCCTCATCCTGGTCTTCGAGACCGACCTGGGATCCTCGCTGCTGTTCTTCGGCATGTTCGTCGTCATGCTGTACGTCGCCACCGAGCGCACCAGCTGGATCGTCTTCGGGCTCCTGATGTCCGGTGCCGGCGCAGTCGGTGTGGCCACCTTCGAGATCCACGTCCAGCAGCGCGTCACCGCCTGGCTCGACCCCTTCGCGGGCTGGGGCGAGATCGCCGCGAGCGAGCAGATGGCCAAGTCCCTGATGGCGTTCGGCTCCGGCGGCACCCTCGGCACCGGGCTCGGACAGGGCAACTCCGACCTGATCGGCTTCGCCGCCAACTCCGACTTCATCCTCGCCACCGTCGGTGAGGAGCTCGGTCTGGCGGGCATGATGGGGGTCCTGCTGATCTACGGTCTGATCGTCGAGCGCGGCGTCCGTACCGCCCTCGCCGCCCGCGACCCCTTCGGCAAGCTCCTCGCGATCGGCCTCTCCGGTTCCTTCGCCATCCAGGTCTTCGTCGTCGCCGGCGGTGTCATGGGGCTCATCCCGCTGACCGGTATGACCATGCCGTTCCTCGCGGCCGGTGGTTCGTCCGTCATCGCCAACTGGGCCCTCATCGGCATCCTGATCAGAATCAGCGACACGGCCCGGCGTCCCGCCCCGGCCCCCGCGCCGTCATCGGATGCAGAGATGACCCAGGTGGTCCGACCGTGAACAAGCCGCTGCGCAGGATCGCGATCTTCTGCGGCGTCCTCGTCCTGGCCCTGCTGATCCGCACGAACTATCTCCAGTACGTCCGTGCCGACGAGCTCAACGCCAACGAACACAACCGCCGTGTCCAGATCGAGCGCTACGCCCATGAGCGCGGCAACATCATCGTCGACGGCGAACCGGTCACCGGCTCCGTCGAGACCACGGACAGCGACTTCCGGTACAAGCGCGTCTGGAAGGACGGCCCCATGTGGGCCCCCGTCACCGGCTACTCCTCGCAGGCCTTCGACTCCTCGCAGTTGGAGAGCCTCGAGGACGGCATCCTCACCGGTAACAGCGACGACCTGTTCTTCGACCGCACCCTGTCGATGTTCACCGGCGAGAAGAAGAGCGGCGGGAACATCGTCACCACCCTCGACGGTGCCGCCCAGAAGGCCGCCTTCGAGGGGCTGGGCGACAAGAAGGGCGCCGTGGCCGCGCTCGACCCGCAGACCGGCGCCGTCCTGGCGCTGGCCAGCACCCCCTCGTACGACCCGTCGGTCTTCGCGGGCAACTCGATGAAGGACTCCGACGCCCGGCAGAAGCTCCTGGCCGACGAGGACAAGCCGATGCTGAACCGGGCCCTGCGGGAGACCTACCCGCCCGGCTCGACGTTCAAGGTCGTCACCGCCGCCGCGGCGCTGGAGAACGGCCTCTACTCCGACATCGACGCGAAGACGGACTCCCCGCTGCCCTGGCGCCTCCCGCAGTCGACCAACCTGCTGCAGAACGAGGGCGACATCCCCTGCGAGGACGCCTCGCTCCGGGAAGCGCTGCGCTGGTCCTGCAACACCGTCTTCGGCAAGATGAGCGACGACCTCGGCAACGAGAAGATGATCGAGCAGGCCGACAAGTTCGGTTTCGACGAAGAGGTCTTCACCCCGGTCCGGGCCGACGCCAGCGTCTACCCGAAGGACAACCCGCCGCAGAACGCCATGGCGGGCATCGGCCAGGCGTCCAACCGCGCCACTCCGCTCCAGATGGCCATGGTGGCGTCCGCGATCGCCAACGACGGCAAGCTCATGCAGCCGTACATGGTCGCCCAGCGCCAGGCACCCAACCTGGACGTCATCTACACGCACGAGCAGAAGCAGCTCAGCCGGCCTCTCTCGGCGGAGAACGCCCAGAAGGTGCAGCAGATGATGGAGACCGTGGTCAAGGACGGCACGGGAACCAACGCGCAGATCGACGGCGTCACTGTCGGTGGCAAGACCGGTACCGCCCAGCACGGCCTCAACAACAGCGAGAAGCCGTACGCCTGGTTCATCTCGTACGCCAAGACCGACAGCGGCTCCCCGGTCGCCGTCGCCGTGGTGGTCGAGGACGGCAACGCCAACCGGGACGACATCTCCGGTGGCGGTCTGGCCGCACCGATCGCCAAGAACGTGATGAAGGCGGTACTCGACGGAAAGTAGTGACACCCGTCACAACTTCTGTCCACACCAGCACATTGGGATACCGGTCGGATATCAGCTGACGGGTGCGGGCCGATCACGCCGGGAGTGCCCGGTAGCGTATGCCCGGAACAGCGCACCGCCGGACCACACACGGGTGCGGTCGGGACTGACGGAGAGGGCTGGATCAGTTATGGAAGAGCCGCGTCGCCTCGGCGGCCGGTACGAGCTGGGCTCGGTGCTCGGCCGTGGTGGCATGGCCGAGGTCTACCTCGCGCACGACACCCGGCTCGGCCGCACCGTCGCTGTGAAGACGCTCCGGGCCGACCTCGCCCGTGACCCGTCCTTCCAGGCACGGTTCCGCCGTGAGGCCCAGTCGGCCGCCTCGCTCAACCACCCCGCGATCGTCGCCGTGTACGACACCGGCGAGGACTACGTCGACAGCGTGTCCATCCCGTACATCGTGATGGAGTACGTCGACGGATCGACGCTCAGAGAGCTCCTGCACTCGGGCCGCAAGCTGCTGCCGGAGCGGACCCTCGAAATGACGGTCGGCATCCTCCAGGCGCTGGAGTACTCGCACCGCGCCCAGATCGTCCACCGCGACATCAAGCCGGCGAACGTCATGCTGACGCGCACCGGCCAGGTCAAGGTCATGGACTTCGGCATCGCCCGCGCCATGGGTGATTCCGGCATGACGATGACCCAGACCGCCGCGGTCATCGGCACCGCCCAGTACCTCTCCCCGGAGCAGGCCAAGGGCGAGCAGGTCGACGCACGTTCCGACCTGTACTCCACGGGCTGCCTGCTCTACGAGCTGCTCGCGGTCCGGCCCCCGTTCGTCGGCGACTCCCCGGTCGCCGTCGCGTACCAGCACGTACGCGAGGAGCCGCAGCCCCCGAGCAACTTCGACCCCGAGATCACGCCCGAGATGGACGCCATCGTCCTGAAGGCGCTGACCAAGGACCCGGACTACCGCTACCAGTCGGCCGACGAGATGCGCGCCGACATCGAGGCCTGCCTCGACGGCCAGCCGGTCGCGGCCACGGCGGCCATGGGAGCGGCCGGCTACGGCGGATACGACGCCTACGGCAACGACCAGCCCACCACGGCTCTGCGGTCGGCGGAGCCGGGCGGTGCCCCGACCTCGATGCTGCCTCCGATCAACCCGGAGGACGGCAGTTACGACGACCGGCCGGGCCGCCGACGTCAGCAGAAGAAGAGCAACACCTCGACGATCCTCCTGGTCGTCGCCGGCGTTCTGGTGCTCATCGGCGCGATCCTGATCGGCCGCTACATCTTCAGCTCCACCGAGAACGGCAGCGGCGAATTCGACGTGCCGAACATGGTCGGCTCCACGGTCGCGGAGGCGCAGACACTCGCGGACAGGGCCGACATCAAGCTGAAGGTCGGGTCCAAGGAACCCTGTGAGGATCAGGAGAAGGACAAGATCTGCAGCCAGACCCCGTCCGCGGAGGGGGATGCCCAGATGGCTGCGGGCGAGACCGTGACGGTCGTCGTCTCCACCGGCGCCCCCAAGGTCGAGGTCCCGGACGTCCTGGAGAAGTCCGAGGACAGCGCCCGTAAGAAGCTGGAGGAGGCGGGCTTCACGGTGAAGGTCACCGCGGTGGAGTCCGAGGCGACCCCGGGCACGGTCACCGAGCAGAACCCCGAGAGCGGTACGAAGGTCGAGAAGGAATCCGAGGTCACGATCACGGTGGCCAAGGAGTCCCTGCTGGATCTTCCGGTCCTCAACCGGACCTACGCCGAAGCGGAAGCCCAGCTCCGGGGTATCGGCTTCACCAACATCGTCCGGCAGGACGTCGACTCGGAACAGCCGAAGGACATGGTCGTCGGCCAGACCCCGGAGGGGCCGAGCAAGCAGGCCAAGGACGCCCAGATCGTCCTGAAGGTCTCCAAGGGCCCGGCGCAGCCCGAGCAGGTCACGATCCCGGCCGACCTCCTCGGCAAGCCGTATCAGGAGGCGAAGGCCACGCTCGAAGGCCTGGGTCTGGCGGTCGCACTGGCGCCCAACTCGTCCGACAAGCCGAACGCCATGGTGGTGACGGCCGACCCAGGGCCCAACTCCCCGGTGGCCAAGGGTTCCACGGTCACCCTCACCACCATCGGTGGCGGCGGTGGCGGTGGTAACGGTGGCGGTGGCGGCAGCGTCTTCGACGGCCTGCGCGGCTCGAGGGACTGAGCCGCCCGGCGCGCCCCGGTCGGATACGTACAGAAGGCAGGGCCCCGGTCACTTGAGCAAGAGTGACCGGGGCCCTGCCTTCTGTCTGTGTCCGACCTGGGTGCGCTACCGAAGCTCCGCCGGTTTCGTGCGGTCGCGGTCCACCTTCTCGGTCCGGACCAGCTCGCCCCACACGATGTAGCGGTACTTCGACGTGTAGACGGGGGTGCAGGTCGTCAGCGTGATGTAGCGGCCGGGCTTCTTCACGCCCGACTCCTCGGGCACCGGTGCGATCGCGTCGACGTTGAACTTCGACGTCTCCGGCAGCTCCGCGTAGACCTTGTAGATGTACCAGGTGTCCTTGGTCTCGAAGACGACCGCGTCGCCCTTCTTCACCTTGTCGATGTTGTGGAACTTGGCGCCGTGCCCGTCCCGGTGGGCGGCGAGCGAGAAGTTGCCCTGCGCGTCGGAGGGGAGGGCCGACTTCACCGGGTCCGTGTAGTAGCCGGCGATCCCGTTGTTCAACGTCTCGGTGTCGGTGCCCTTCTTGACCAGCACCTCGCCGTTCTTCATGGCGGGGACGTGCAGGAAGCCGATGCCGTCCCTGGTGTCCAGGGCCCCGGGGCCGCCCGCCCACCGGTCGCGGACGGTGTTGCCCTGTTTGTCGGCCTCACGGTCGGCGAGCACATTGGTCCACCACAGCGAGTAGGCGACGAACAGACCCAGCACCAGTCCGGCGGTGATCAGCAGTTCACCGAAGAGGCTCACCGCCGTCGCGACGGGATGCCGGCTCCTGCCGCGTACCGGGGCCACCGGCTCGTCGGTGCGTTCTTCGTGCTCGGTCCTCGCTGCCACCGCACCGTCCCTGTCGTGATGTCGTTCAGCCGACGAGCGCGTCGGGCTTCCCCTCGCTGCGCGGTCGTTCGTCGACCATTTTGCCCCACACGATCATTCGGTACGTACTCGTGAACTCCGGGGTGCAGGTCGTCAGCGTGATGTACCTGCCCGGCCCCTCGAAGCCGGAACCCGCGGGAACCTCGTCGATCACGGCCACATTGGACGGCGACGTCTGCGGAAGGATTTCGGCCATCTCGTACGTGTAGTAGGCGTCCCGCGTCTCGATCACGATCGGATCGCCGGGCGTCAGCCTGTTGATGTAACGGAAGGGCTCACCATGGGTGTTGCGGTGACCCGCCACCGCGAAGTTCCCCTGCTCCGCCGAAGGCATCGCGGTCTTCAGCGTGCCCTCGGCGTAATGGCCGATCATGCCGCGGTCGAGGACCTTCTCCTTGTCGATGCCCTCCGCGATCGGCGCGACCACGTCCAGCTTGGGGATGTGCATGATGGCGAACCCCTGACCGGGCTCGAAGGCACCCGGGCTGCGCTCGCCGTTCGCCCAGTCGTCCTGGATCTTGTTCGTCTCCTGGCCGGCGATCTGATCGGCGCGGATGTTGGTCCACCACAGCTGGTACGTGACGAACAGGAGCATCAGCACACCGAAGGTGATGAACACTTCGCCGACGACCCGGCTGGCCACGACCGCGGGACTGTCCTTGGCGGCGCGGGCCGCCCGCCGGGCCTCGAGACGCGACATCGGGGCACGGGGTTCCGACCTCTCGGGTTCCGACGTCTCGGAATCCGCGGCACGCGCCGGATCACCGCGTCGTCTGCCCCGCCCCTTGGCGGCCCTCCGGCGCTCGGCCCGGCCACCGGTCGGCGGAGGTTCGGGGACGGGGCCCGGGGCCGCCCCGGGCCCGGCGGGGGGCGCGCTCCGCGTCTCGGCGGTCCGCAGGGCGACGGTCTCGTCGCTCAGCACCGGAGGGACAGTGGCGAGGGGCTGCGCGGGACCGGGCCCGGGGGCTGCCGGCCCGGGGGCTGCCGGCTCGGATATCACCACGGCGTCCTGGCCGCCGCCCCGGCCAGGGGCTGCCTCCGGGCCCTGGTGCCCGTACCAGTCCCTCCGATAGCCCTCCGGGTCGTACCACTCACCCGGGGGCTCCACCGGCGCCTGAGGCGCCTGCTGGGCCCCGCCATCGGCCTGGGCGGCCTCCGCCCGGAACCAGGGCGAGGTGTGCTGCCCCGCCTGAGGAGCACTCGGCGGATCCGCGTGCTGTCCCGGCAGCGGATCGTTCAGCGGATCCGCGAGCTGCTCCACCGCCGCCTCGAACGTGCCGTCGGACTCGTACGCTCCCTGCGCGTACGGGCCTTCCTGCTCGGCGTGGGGGCGGAGTGAGGTCACGCGGCGGCCTTGCCCACCACCGGGGCGAGCCCCGCCGATCTCCCGACGGCCCCCTCGTCACCGCACTGCTCCAGCCAGTTGGCGAGCATCAGGTGGCCATGCTCCGTGAGCACCGACTCGGGATGGAACTGCACACCCTCCACCGCCTGTTCACGGTGGCGCAGCCCCATGATGATGCCGTCGGCGGTACGTGCGGTGACCTCGAGCTCGGGCGGAACCGTCGCCGGCTCGGCGGCGAGGGAGTGGTAACGCGTCGCGGTGAACGGGGACGGCAGACCGGCGAACACGCCCTTGCCCTCGTGCAGTACGGGAGAGGTCTTGCCGTGCAGCAGCTCCGGCGCCCGGTCCACCACCCCGCCGTAGGCGACGGCCATGGACTGCATCCCCAGGCAGACCCCGAAGACCGGGACCCCGCTACGCGCGCAGTGGTGCACCATCTCGATGCAGACGCCCGCGTGCTCGGGTGTGCCGGGCCCGGGCGACAGCAGGACCCCGTCGAAGCCGTCGTCGGCGTGCGCCGTGGTCACCTCGTCGTTGCGCACCACCTCGCACTCGGCACCGAGTTGGTAGAGGTACTGGACGAGGTTGAAGACGAAGCTGTCGTAGTTGTCGACGACGAGAATGCGTGCGCTCACTGACCGGACCCCGCTCCGCTGGTGCCTTCGCCGTCCACCGTCACATCACCGAACGGAAGCAGTGGCTCCGCCCAGGGGAAGACGTACTGGAAGAGCGCGTAGACAACGGCCAGGACCAGCAGGAGCGAGATGAAGCCCCGCACCCATGCGTTGCCCGGCAGGTGCCGCCAGATCCAGCCGTACATGCTGTTGCCTCCATTCGGTACGGCACCAGACTAAACGGCCGGGGCACAGGCGTGGGTCAGCTGTGGAAAGCCGCCCGCAAGGCGTCCGTCACAGCGCTGGGCACGGCGTTCCGGCGGTCTACTCCACAGGCTGTGCGTGATGGAGGTCGACGGTGCCCCCGTAGCCGGGAAGCGTCAGCTTGTCGTCCTCCTCGACCTTCCATCCCAGGCCGTACGCCTTCACGTACAGCTGGTAGTTCTGGATCGCCGTGGAGTCGTCGAGCGCCTGCCTCAGCTTCCCCCGGTCACCGACCGCGGTGACCTTGTAGGGAGGCGAGTAGACCCGCCCCTGCAGGATCAGTGTGTTGCCGACGCAGCGCACCGCGCTGGTCGAGATCAGACGCTGGTCCATGACCTGGATCCCCTGGGCGCCGCCTTCCCACAGGGCGTTGACGACGGCCTGCAGGTCCTGCTGGTGGATGACCAGGTCGTTGGGCTGCGGATCCGGGTACCCCGGGTTGGCCGTGGCGTTCGGCGGGGCGTCGTTCAGCGTGACGGCGAGCGCCTCACCGGTGACTTCCGTGGTGCCGGCGGCCTTCTCCAGGGCCTCCAGCTTCGCGTCCTCCGCGCGGGTGCTCCCGTCGTCGCGCCGAGCGAGGGTGTCGATGTCCGCGCGAACGGAAGCGGTCGATTCATCCAGCTCGGCGTTCTTCTCACTGCGCTGCTGAATGAGGTCGGAGAGTTTCAGCAGTGAGGAGTCCGTGCGGATATCAGTCCCTTTGGCCGTATTGGCACTGGTGACGAAGATCAGACCGGCCAGTGCGAAAACGGCAGCGGTGAGACCCTGGGCCGCGCGGCGGGACCCGCGCCGGGCCGGGTCTCGAGGAGAGTCGGCAGAATTGCTCAACGTACCCTTATCTCCTTAGGCGCCACGGAAGCACTACGCTAACGGACGCCCCGGGGAGGCAGCATTCCCCCTTGCGCCCCGGCGCCAGTCACAGATCTCTGCGCGGTCACGCAGCGCATCGACAGGAGAGTCCCTCGTGCCGAAGTCACGTATCCGCAAGAAGGCCGACTTCACGCCCCCGCCGGCGAAGCAGTCGACGAGCATAAAGCTGACCAACCGCAGCTGGGTGGCGCCGGTGATGCTGGCCCTCTTCCTCATCGGTCTGGCCTGGATCGTGGTCTTCTACGTCACCGAGGGCGACCTGCCCATCGACGCCCTCGGCAACTGGAACATCGTCGTGGGCTTCGGCTTCATCGCCGGGGGCTTCGGCGTCTCCACCCAGTGGAAGTAGCTCTGCCCTGAAGTTACCCACAGAGTTATCCACAGGCGGGGGAAAAGGTCAGACGATCTGTGGATAACTTCCCTTCGGGTTGACGCCGGTGTGACTACACACTTACGCATCGCGAACCGGTACGCCCCTTGTCCTGACTGGTGGAACCCAGTTCAGCGACAAGGGGCACACCTGTTCCCCACGTCATGCACAAGATTCGCCACACTCTGTGGACAACCGCACCCCTGGAGCAACCTATTCCGCTCAGGTGAGCGCAGCTGTCCTGATGAGAACCGCTGCCACAACCACCACGAGCACCAGCGCACAGGCGCCGTACTGCACGAGATTCCGACGTTCGCGCGGCGCATGGACCATGGCGACGGCGATCAGCGCTCCGGCGACCAGACCGCCCACATGCGCCTGCCAGGCGATCGCACCCCATGGGTTGAAGGTGAAGATCAGGTTCACCACAAGGAGCGCGATCACCGGCCGCATGTCGTAGTTCATCCTGCGCATCAGCACGGCCGTGGCGCCCAGCAGGCCGAAGACAGCACCCGAAGCACCGAGCGAGCCCTGCGCGGGGTCGGAGATCCCATAGGTGAGCGCGCTGCCCGCGAGCCCTGAAAGCAGATACAGCGCGAGATAGCGGCCACGCCCCAGAGCAGCCTCCAGGGGACCGCCGAGCCACCACAGGCCCAGCATGTTGAACGCGATGTGCCACACCTCCTGGTGCAGGAACATCGACGTCACCAGCCGGTACCACTGCCCCTCGGCGACTCCTTCGATGCCGGCCGACGGATCACCCGAGTAGGCACGGCCGAACAGCAGCAGATCATCGAGCAGCGAGTACCCGGACTGTTCGGCGATCAGGACCGCGGCGAAGACAGCGAGATTGAGGCCGACCAGGATCTTGGTGATCAACCTCGGATCGGCCGCGACCCTGCCACCCGCCAAGGTCCGAGGCCGGACCGCCGCAGCGTGGTGGCCCGTACCTGATCCGTCCCGGACGCACTCCGGGCATTGGAAGCCCACCGAGGCCTCGACCATGCAGTCGGTGCAGATCGACCGTTCGCACCGCACGCAGCGGATACCCGTCTCCCTGCCCGGATGCCGGTAACACGTGGGGGGACCGCCCGCAGCCGCGGACCCGTCCCGGCCTTCCGGCGGCTGCTGCTCCATCGGTCACGGCCCCTTCGGTCCTCATCCGTGGCGGCGGCACACATGGGGCCGCCCCGCTCGCCCGTTATGTAACAGTACGGACGAGCAGGGCGGTTGGTTCCCCGTACCGAGCACGCGGCTTGTCGGGTCAGCGGCCCGCAGACCGGGCACGGGGCCCTGGCCTTTGTCAGCGGGTCTCGAAGACGATCGACTCGATCACCACGTCCTTGAGCGGACGGTCGGTGCGCGGGTTGGTCGGAACCGCCGCGATGGCGTCCACGACCTTCTTGCCCGCCTCGTCGGCGACCTCGCCGAAGATCGTGTGCTTGCCGGTCAGCCAGGCGGTGGGGGACACGGTCACGAAGAACTGTGAGCCGTTGGTGCCCGGGCCGGCGTTGGCCATGGCCAGCAGATACGGCTTGTCGAACGCGAGGTCGGGGTGGAACTCGTCGCCGAACTCGTATCCGGGGCCGCCCGTTCCGTTACCCAGGGGGTCACCGCCCTGGATCATGAAACCGCTGATGACTCGGTGGAAGACAGTGCCGTCGTACAGCTTGTCGGTGGACTTCCCGCCGGTCTCGGGATTGGTCCACTCCCGCTCGCCCTGGGCGAGCTCGACGAAGTTCTTGACCGTCTTGGGAGCGTGGTTCGGCAGAAGCCGGATCTCGATGTCGCCCTGGCTGGTCTTCAAAGTGGCGTAAAGCTGCTCGGCCACGGTCTGCCTTCCGTAAGTCTCCGCTGATGACCACCGATCCTCGCACGGAGCGTTCCGCACCCGGCCCACCCTCGCCCGGAGGCCTGCGGCGCTCACCGTGTTGCCCGCTTTCCTGCACCTTTCCCACACTTCCGGCAGGATCGACACAGCCACGTGCACGACGACACGAAGCGCTCCGACACGAACCATGACATCGTCGGCTGCACGCTCCCCTTGTGCCGCATTGCCCGAGAATGACGTTCATGACCCGGATGCCCGTCCCGCATGGCGCTCAAGGCCTCAGCGGGCATGATTTCGAATTGGGTGGATAGGCGGAGTACCTACCCGCCACCAAGGAGGAGGATCCCGTGACCCGCATCGACAGCGTGCGCGCCGCAACCTACTCGGCGAAGGGCAGCGCGCAGCACGCCGCGGAAGTGGTGGCGCCTTACGCCGACACGGCCAAGGAACAGGCCGCGCACTACGCACAGGAGGCTCGTGCACGGCTCGCACCCAAGGTGTCGAAGGCAGCCGCGCAGGCCCGCGTCCAGTACGGCGCGCATCTCGCACCACGTATCGAACAGGCATGGACCCATGTGCCTCCCAAGGTTGACGAGGCCGCGCACAAGGCTGCCGTCCGCACGCGCAGCGCCGCCCGCACCGCCGCGGACTACACCGTGCCGCGTGTCGAGTACGCGGTGGCGGCGAGCCGGCCCGTGGCAGAGGAGGCCACCGCCCGCAGCACGGCCGCACTGGCTGCGCTCCGTGGCCAGGTGACCGCCAAGGAGATCCAGAAGCTCGCCAGGAAGCACGAACGGCGAGCCAAGGCAGGACGCGCGACCAAGGGGTTCCTCGTACTGGGCATCCTGGCCGGCGGAGCATTCGCCGCCTGGAAGTGGTGGGACAAGCAGGCCAACCCTGACTGGCTGGTCGAGCCACCCGCCCCCACCGAGGTGGGGGACGATCGCGCACCGTTGACGTCGGTCGACGGCAGTGGCCGGACCGTGCTCGACCCGGAGGTCCGGGCCAAGCAGGACGAAGACGAAGATGAAGCGGACCAGACGGAGGGCGGCAACGACAGCCGCCCCTGAGGAGTCGACCGCCTTCCCCCGGCCTGCCGGGGACGGACGTTCGGAAGGGGCGCCGGAGACCTCACGGTCTCCGGCGCCCCTTCCTCTGTTCCGCTCTCGTTTCACGTGAAACGAGAGCGGAACGCTCCCTGTTTCACGTGAAACCGTCGAAGGTGGCTTCGGCCGCACGGGCGAGGAGCGCATCGTCTCGTTCGGCGTCCTTGACGTCGCGGCGGGAAAGGACGGCGAGCACGATGGGAGCGGCGCCGGGGGGCCAGACGACGGCGATGTCGTTGCGGGTGCCGTAGCCCCCCGTGCCCGTCTTGTCCCCGACTCGCCAGCCCGCGGGGGTGCCGGCACGGATGGTGTGGTCACCGGTGGTGTTGCGTGTGAGCCAGTCGGTCAGCACAGCTCGCTTGTCCGAGGGGAGCGTGGTTCCGAGGACGTATGCGCGCAGATCCTCGGCGAGGGCTCGGGGCGTGCTGGTGTCCCGGAGGTCACCGGGCACCGCATCGCTGAGTGCCACCTCATAGCGGTCGCACCGGGTGACGTCGTCGCCGAGCCCACGCAGGGCGTCCTGCAGCCCTTGAGGGCCTCCGAGTTCGCTGAACAGGAGGTTGGCCGCTGCGTTGTCGCTGTAGCGGACGGCGGCATCACACAGCTCGCGCACGGTCATTCCGGTGGCCACGTGCCGCTCGGTGATCGGCGAGTTGCTGATGAGGTCCTCCTGGCCGTACTGCACGAGACGGTCGAGCCGACGGAGAGGATTCTTGTCCAGTACAGCGCCGGCGAGCAGCGCCTTGCAGGTGGAGGCGTAGGCGAAGCGTTCATCGGGCCGGTGGGTGATGGTCCGGCCATTTCCGGTGTCCAGCGCGTAGACACCCAGCCTCGCGTCGTACTTCCGCTCCAACTCGGCGAACGCACGCTCGGTACGGCGCTCGGCGGATGCGGAGGAGGGCCTGGGAGTGGAGGGCGAAGAGGTGGGTTCGGAGGGTGAGGGGTCGGATGGCGCCGGGGAGGCGGAACACCCGGGGAGCGGCAGGGTCGCGATCCCCGCCAGCGTGACGAACGCGGCGCGGCGGGAGACAGGGGTTCGGGTGCTCATGGGTGCGCGCTTTCTTTCGGAGGTCTTCGTTCGGGCCCTGCGGGTCTCTGCTCAGCGGACGAGGTTGCGAAGAAACCGCTCGGCGACCGGTCCGGCGTCGGCGCCGCCGGAACCTCCGTCCTCGAGGAGAACCGCCCAGGCGAGGTCGGAGTCACCCTGGTACCCGATCATCCAGGCATGGGTACGAGGCGGTGTGCCGCTGCCGAACTCGGCCGTACCGGTCTTCGCGTGCGGTTGCCCGGCCAGGTCCTTGAGCGCGTGAGCGGAACCGGAGGTCACGGTCGCTCGCATCAGTTCACGGAGCTCGCCGACGACTGCGCCGTCCAGCTCTTCCGGAGCCCGGTGCTTCTCCTGCACCGCGTCCGGCACCAGCACGGGCTGGTTGAACGTCCCCGCCTTGACGGTGGCGGCGACGGACGCCATCACCAGCGGGGACGCCTGGATGCGCGCCTGACCGATCGTGGCGGCGGCCTTGTCGTTGTCGCTCGTGGCGACGGGAACGCTGCCGTCATACGTGGTCGTGCCCACGTCCCAGCCGCCTCCGATCCCGAAGGCCCGCGCCGTGTCGCGCAGTTCGGTGTCGGAGAGCCTGTCGCGTGCGTCGACGAAGTAGGTGTTGCAGGACTGTGTGAAGGCGTCGGCGAAGGTCGAGCCGGAGGGCAGCTCGAACTGCTTCTGGTTCTCGAAGCGCTGGCCGTCGACCCGCGCGAACTTCGGGCAGGGTGCAGGACTTTCCGCCTTCAGACCACCTTTCAGGAGCGCCGCTGCGGTGACGACCTTGAAGACGGAGCCGGGCGGATAGCGCCCTTCGAGGGCTCGATTGAATCCGCCGGGCCGGTTGGCCGCCGCGAGAATGTGACCGTTGCGCGGGTCTACGGCAACGATCGCCGCGTTGACCTCGGCCCCGGAGAGAGCATCGGCTGCCGCCTCCTGGACACGGGGGTCGATCGTGGTGTGCACGGGGCGGCCTTCGGCCGGGGCGGTCTCGGTGAGCTCCCTGACCGCGCGACCGCTCTGCCGGTCCGCGACCACCAGGGATTTACCCGCCTTCCCGCCCCCGGACAGCACGTCGTCGTAGCGGGCCTCCAGGCCTGATGCGCCCTTGCCGCTGACCGGGTCGACGGTTCCGACGAGACTTTCCGCACGGAGCGGGTCGCCCTCGGCGTCGAGGACCTGCGCCCTGCTGCCGATGCTCTTGAGCGCAAGCGTCTGCCCAGGTTTCAGCTGCGGATGGATCATCGGTGAAGTGAACTCGACCTTCCATGTCCCCGACGTCTCGCTCACCCGCGCGTGGGAGCTCCAGGTGACGTCACCCGCGCCGGGTACCGCCATGGTCACGGTGAAGGGGAACCGCACTTTCCCCGGCCCCTCGCTCCGGCCCACGCCGTCGTCAGTGGTGGTCCTGGAGGGCTTGAGGTTGGTCAGCACGGATGTGAGAAGCGATGCCGCCCCGTCAGGCGTGTCGGTGTAGCCCGCCGCCTTCCGGGCGTCGTGCCCGGCCCACGCGGTGAGGAAGGCCGTCAAGGGCTCTCGGGCGGACGCCACCTGAGCGTCCTCTTCATGAGCGTCGTCGCCCACGATGCCGTAGGCGACGTATCCCCCTCCCGCCAGCAGAAGGAGGGCCGCCGCGACGCCGAGCGGTCGCCCCATGCGCCGTAACCGGCCCTGTGGCGCGGTGGAACTGTTCCTGCTGTGGTGACGCATCACAGTGTTCTCCGTTCCGGATCGGGTCTGATCACCTCGCTTCCGGAGTCAAGCCCGCCCTCTCACACGTGTCGAATACGCTCTCGACATCACGCTGATTCGCAGGCTGTATCGCCGCACTTCAGGAGGCAGAGTGCTGACGGAACGGCATCTGGAAATCTTCGTCGCGCTGGCGGAGGAAGAGCACTTCGGGGCCGCCGCTCACCGGGTGGGTATCACCCAGCCGCCCCTGTCGCAGGGCCTGCGCCGACTGGAAGCCCTGCTCGGGGTCCGCCTGTTCGACCGTGAGAGAGGGGTGTCCCTCACCGAGGAGGGAGCCCTGCTCCTTCCGCACGCGCGGAGAGCGCTGGCCGCACTCGCCGACCTTCACGAGACCGGCGCCCGAGAGCAGGCCGACGGCAGGCGCCTGCGGCTGGGGCTGACTCCCGAGGTCCCCACGCCCCTCGCCGCCGATGTGGCGGCCTCGCCGGTCCGGGCCGGCGAACGCACCCGGATCGGCATGGTGACGGCGTCGACCTCCGCACTCCTCGACGACGTGGCGGCCGGCCGGCTCGACATCGCCGTGATCCGGCATCCCTCCGTGCTGCACGGCCTCGCCGCAGGCCGGGTGATCCTGCTGCCCACCTGGATCCTCGCCCCGACCGGACACAGCGGCTCCGGTGACGCACTTGCATCACGTCTGCCCGTCGCGGTACGGCCGCGCGACGAGGCGCCCGCGGCCCACGACCTCTTCGTCGACACCCTGGCCAGCCGGGGCCGCCGGGTGGAGACCGTGGTGGTCTCCGACGAACGCGCCGGCCTCGCCCTGGTGGCGGCAGGTCAAGCCGTGCTGGTCACGGCGGACGCCACGTTGACGGCGACCGAGGTCGAGCGACGAGCGACGACGGACCCACCGCTCCCCCTGCGCCTACGGGTGGCCTGGGACCCACGGCGTCCGGGTTCGAAGGAGACCGCGGGAACGGCCCGGCTGATCGAGGACGCCCTGACCGGGAAGGTGACGAGGTGAGCGGGGAGAGGAGCGGCAGCGCGGAGCGGACCATCCGCGGCCTGTTCGACGACGCGGGTGTCCGGGGCTGGCTGCACGTGGCGGAACTGCACCGCCCGTCGGCCCAGGTGACCATCGATCCCGGCGAGCGTCTTCCCATGGGGTCGGTCTACAAGGTGCCGCTGATGGTCGCCTTCTGCCGTCTCGCGGACGCGGGGCTGATCGACCCGAGCCGCAGACTGACGCTCGAACCCGACGCACGCGTACCCGGCCCGACGGGCGTCTCGATCCTGCACGACCCCGTCACCCTGTCGCTGCGCGACATGGTGGTGCTGATGATGACCATCTCCGACAACACGTCGGCCGACGCCGTTCTCCGGGCGGTCGGTCCGGACGTGGTCGACGCCATGTGCCGAGACCTGGGCATGCCCGACACCCATATCCACGGGGGAGTCGTCTCCACCTTCAGCCGACTGGTCGCCGACACGGGCGCCCCCTCCCTCGACGCGGCCCTCGCCCACGTGGCGGACAACGACACCGTCGTGCCCCCGGGCGTCTACGACCCGGCGTTCAAGGCCTCCACCACACCGTCGGACATGGCACGGATCCTGCGCGCGATCTGGACCGGCCGGGCCGCGTCCGCCGACCGCTGCGCCTTCATGCGCGACGTGATGCGCAGGCAACCGTGGACGCACCGTCTCGCCTCAGGATTCCCCTACGACGACGTCACCGTCTACGGGAAGACCGGCAGCTTCGGAGCCATGCGCCACGAAGCGGGCGTCGTGGAACTCGCGGACGGCAGCACCTACACCGCCGTGGTCTTCACCCAGGCCGCCCGGTCCGACGCCAAGCTGCCGCGCGCCGACGCGGTGATCGGTGCCGCGGCCCGGACCGCCGTGGAGGAACTGCGGGGACGCCAGGGCACCTGACCCCCGGCGGTCCGCGAGTAAGCGCGCGAATGTCGCGCAGGGACACCAAAAGTGCCCTCCGATCCGCGTTCCGCAGGTCGGAGGGCACCGAAAGTGGGGCAAGTGGAGCCTAGGAGATTCGAACTCCTGACATCTGCCTTGCAAAGGCAGCGCTCTACCAACTGAGCTAAGGCCCCGGAAAGCGGACAGCACAGGACACATACGTGCCGCGACGTCCGACGCAGAACAGAGTACCGGGTGACCCCCCGAATCCTGCAAAAGGATTGGGACTCCCGGCCCGCAACCACTCTCCGTAAGATGCACGACGAGGTTCGCAGCAGCGAAGCCGCAGCGAAGGGGAGACGCAATGGACGCAGCACAGCAAGAGGCGACGGCTAGAGCCAGGGAGCTCCAGCGCAGCTGGTACGGGGAGCCGCTGGGGGCGCTCTTCCGCAGGCTGATAGATGACCTCGGCCTCAACCAGGCGCGCCTCGCGGCGGTGCTCGGGCTGTCCGCGCCCATGCTCTCCCAGCTGATGAGCGGGCAGCGGGCCAAGATCGGCAATCCCGCGGTCGTCCAGCGGGTCCAGGCACTCCAGGAGCTCGCCAGCCAGGTCGCGGACGGCAGCGTCAGCGCGGGAGAGGCCACCGACCGGATGGAAGAGATCAAGAAGTCGCAGGGCGGTTCGGTACTGACCAACACCGGACAGACCTCCGCCACCGGTGGAGCGCCCACCGTGCGACGCGTGGTCCGCGAGATCCAGTCGCTGCTGCGGTCGGTCTCGGCGGCCGGCGACATCATCGATGCTGCGGACTCCCTCGCCCCGGCCCACCCCGAACTGGCAGAGTTCCTCCGGGTGTACGGAGCGGGACGCACCGCTGACGCGGTCGCGCACTACGAAGGCCACCAGAGCTAGAGCGGCCCCGGGCCCCAGGCCCCGGGGCTACCCCGGGGCGGTGGAGCCGTGGCAGTGTCCCGGTGGCCGGGGCACGAACCGAAACGGGAACGGGAGCGGACGCAGCGCAATGGGTGAGGTCTTCGCCGGTCGGTACGAGCTGGTCGACCCGATCGGACGTGGTGGAGTCGGCGCCGTATGGCGTGCGTGGGACCACCGGCGCCGCCGCTACGTGGCGGCCAAGGTCCTGCAGCAGAGCGACGCGCACACACTGCTGCGCTTCGTCCGTGAGCAGGCGCTGCGGATCGAGCATCCGCATGTCCTCGCACCGGCCAGCTGGGCCGCCGACGACGACAAGGTCCTCTTCACCATGGACGTGGTCAGCGGCGGTTCGCTCGCCCATGTGATCGGCGACTACGGGCCGTTGCCCCCTCGGTTCGTCTGTCTCCTGCTCGATCAGCTGCTGTCCGGGCTGTCCACGGTGCACGCCGAGGGGGTCGTGCACCGCGACATCAAACCGGCCAACATCCTCATGGAAGCGACCGGGAGGGGCAGACCGCACCTGCGGCTCTCCGACTTCGGCATCTCGATGCGCAAGGGCGAGCCGCGACTGACCGAGACCAACTACGTGGTGGGCACGCCCGGTTACTTCGCACCCGAGCAGATGATGGGCGCGGAGCCCGACTTCCCCGCGGATCTGTTCGCGGTCGGACTCGTCGCGCTCTATCTGCTCCAGGGGCAGAAGCCTGACTCCAAAGCACTGATCGAGTACTTCGCCACCCACGGCACCCCGAGCGCCCCCCAGGGAGTGCCGGAGCCCTTGTGGCAGGTCCTGGCCGGCCTTCTGCAGCCGGATCCGCACGCCCGTTTCCGTACGGCCACGGGGGCGCGCAAGGCGCTGACGGCAGCGGTCGAGATGCTGCCGGAAACCGGTCCCGGCGACGAACCGGTGGAGGTGTTCGACCAGATCGGCCCGCTGCCCGCGGGATACGGTCCCGACGGCCCGGTCACCCCCGATGCCCCCGTCACCCCCAGCACCCCTGGAACGGCCGACAACGGCCCTCAGACGCCCGCTCAGGCCGTCGGCGGCACCGTGCCCACCGCACAGCCGCCCCAGGGGCCACAGCCGCTCCAGGCGCCGTACGCGCCTCAGGGCCCCGGACAACAGCCGTACGCCGCACAGCCGCAGGGCACCCCGGGAACCCAGCCGTACACACCGCCCTCGGCGATGTCGCAGACGGGCAGCTTCCATCTCGCGCCGCCCCCGCAGCACGCCGCGCCCCAGCCTCCGTCCCCCTATGCCGCCGCCGCGGGGCCGGGCCTCTCCCAGGCGGCCACGGCTCCCGTGTCGTACGGGGCCGCGTCCACCCGGGCCTACACGGCCCAGAACCCGCAGGGCCCTTCGGGCGTCGCGCAGCATCAGGCACCCACGAAGCGACCGGGACCACCCACGAAGGTGGCGGTCCCGGTCCTGGTGGTGGCGCTGATCTGCTTCGCGGTGGGGATCTGGGCTCTCACCCAGGCCTGAGCGGTCCTACCAGGCCTGCGGCGGGCCGCCGTACGGCGACCCGCCCGCTCCCGGCGGTACAGCGCCGGGAGCGGCCCGGCGCCTGGCCAGCAGGGTCCAGACTCCGAGCCCCAGCACCAGCACCGAGCCCACGCCGATACCGGCCGCGGCAACCACCGTCATCGTGGCGCTCTCGACGGCCTCGGGCGCGCTCTCGCCGCTCCTGGCCATGTCCCTGTCGTCGTCCGTGACCCCGAAGACCCCTGCGTCACCCCGGTAGGGCGACTCCTGGCTCTCGTTGACGACCTTCACCTTCAGCGTGAGCCCGAGGGGATCGTTGCCGTAGTGCTCCGCGACATCGGGCGAGAGCGTCACCGACAGGTAGTACCAGCCGGCGAAGCGCATGGCGCTGACGTCCGTTGCCGCCGCGTGACGGTTCTCGTACGCCACCGGGGGCAGCGGGTCCAGAGCCACTGAGCTGGACGCCCCGGAGTACGACAGCGTCGCGTTGTCCACATGGCCGCGTGCGGGGTTGTCCAGCGCCATCACGAGGGCGTTGCCGAGGTACTCCGTGGACTTGTTGCTGTTGCTCAGCACGGCGGTGGCGAAGATCTGCTGACCCCAGTCCACCGGCACCCGGTAGAAGCGGGTCTGTCCGGGCACGATGGAGTCGCCCCATTCGCCGGACTCCAGTCCGGTGGCGTCGTAGAAGCTGCTTCCCCCGGCCCGCTCCTGCCTGCCGGACGGCGGCACGGGGGAGGCTGAGGGCCAGTTCTCCGGCGCCTCGGTCGGCAGTGACTCACCCGCATCGAGCGCCGGCTCGGACTCCGAGCGCAGCTCCAGCTCCCAGGCGCCGGGCGACGAAGTCGCCTTGCTCTCGCGCTCGATCAGGACGTTGTACGTGCCCCCCGCCGCACAGATGCCGCTGTCCTTCTCCACGGTCCGGTGGGCGTACGCGGTGATGGGGCGCGGGAATTCGGCCGACTCGAAGGCCGCGTCCTCGGAGCTGCACCGGTTGTCGTCCAGGTCCCGGATGCTGATCGTGATGCCGTCCCCGTAGGCGACCTTTCCGCCTGCCTTCGGCACCACCACCGCGGAGACGTACACATCGGTCGTGTCGTCGAGCTCCAGCCGGTAGTACAGCTTCTGGCCCTGCTCGATGGAGCTCCTGTAGACCGCTCCGGGTTTCAGCTCCGCCGCGTCGGCGTTCGTCTCGGTCCCCCGGACCGCTTCCGCCGCGGGATCGAAGGTGTACGCCGCAGGGCCGTCGGCCGCGTGCGCCTGCCCCGGCAGCGCCGCCACCGCGCACACCGCCGCGAACGTCGCGAGCGTCACCCGGCCCTTGTTGCGCTGCCTGTTCACGCGTTTCCCCTCGTCGTCTGCGTGCCTGCCCTGCGCCAGGCCGCGTACGAACGGGTGCCCGGTCGGCAGTGCGACCGCGGTACCCGCTCCGGCAGCCGTCGCGATGCCGGTCCATCCTCCCCCGCCGGTACCGCCGCTGTCTGCGGCCCCCGCTGTACGGCCGTCATCGCCCGGCCGGAGTGCAGGGACGCGTCCCGGCGTACGACGGGATCCGGAGCACCGCCGAGGTCAGCGGGCGGCGCCCTCCGGGATGCCGCCGCCCGTCAACCACCGTCACCTTGCTCATGCAATGCAATGATTTGCTCAGGTGAACTCACGAGCACGACCTCCGTCACGGCCCGCCACCAGGCACCGGACAGCAGAAAGCCCCGGCCGCCGAGCGGCCGGGGCTTCTAACAGACTGTTCCGTCTCACACACCTGAACCTGCGGGCACGGAGTCGGTCGCCTCCGTCCACAGATCCTGCTCGGCGCGATCCGCCTGGATCTGGCGGTACACGAGGAGCCCGCCGATGGCAGCCAGTGCGACCAGGAGAAGCTTCTTCACCGCGCGACCTCGTCTTTCCTTGACGTAAGGGACTTCTGCCGCCCGACTATACACACCGGCCGATACCGATCGGTGACCTCCCCGCAACCCGCTCAGCGCCCCTCCAGGGCTCCTCTCGGGTCCTCCAGAGACCCTTGGAACGGCTTTTCCGAGCCGGTTGAACCATAAGAGTGGTGTTCATCGGAAGATCGGCGCACCGGGGGCGTCGGTCCCGGTTTCCGGGCGCCGGATCCACATCATCGGAAAGGTAAGCAAACCGGACCACCTGAAAGCGAGGGGCCATGAGCACCTTGAGGGTCAAGAGCATCTGGACCGCCTTCGTCACCGCCTTCTTCGCACTTCTCGCGTCGCTGGGCCTCGCGACCGCCCAGGCCACGGCCGCGGAGCCGGCGGCCACGAACCAGAAGCACACGGGTGCCGCCCCGGCAACCGTGACCACCCCGTCGGTGCGATGGACCCTTCCGCGTGACAGGGCGCTGCCACCCACGATGAAGCAGCGCATCCGCGCCGAGGCCCACGGCTCCTCACCGGCCACCCGCCAGCTGTCCGCCGACCCCACGGACGCCACCCGGACGACGAGCGGCAGCCGGCCCGGCCACGGAGACTCACCTGCCGGGGACTCGGTCCCGCTGCCACCCTGAGGCGCCGCGCACGCCATCCAGGCCCCTGGTCCGGTTCACCACCGGCGGGGGCCTTTTCCGTGCCCCGGCAAGGCACCCCCCAGGAAGCCGGCGCACTCGCGACAACCCGGATTCCTGACGTCCCGGGCCCGCCCCTCGTCGGGCGGGGCCCGAACCGGCGAGCCGGGCGTGTCCAGATCGATCACCACATGCGAAAGGCCCCCCACCGTTACCGGTGAGGGGCCTTCTCGCTGGTGGGGCTAACAGGATTTGAACCTGTGGCCTCATCCTTATCAGGGATGCGCTCTAACCAACTGAGCTATAGCCCCGCCGCGCTGTTGCGCTGACTTCTGAAGATTAGCGCACGTCGGGGCCAGTCCCAAAATCGATACCCGGCGCCCTACTCGTCCTCGGCGAGAGTGAGCTCCACGCCGCCCACGAAGCCCGCCGAGAGGTTGTAGATGAACGCGCCCAGCGTCGCCAGTGCGGTCGCCAGCACCACGTCGATCACCGCGATGACCGACGTGAAGATGAGGACGCGCGGCAGCGACAGGAACGACTGCAGATCGAAACCGTTGCTCTCGTTCGAACCGGTGGCCTCGCTGATCGTGCCCCCCACGGTGGAGAAGACGCCCATCGCGTCCATCACCATCCACAGGACGGCGGCCGCGACCACCGTGCAGATCCCGAGCGCGATGGAGAGCAGGAAACTGACCTTCATCACCGACCACGGATCGGCCTTGGCCACCCGCAGACGCGCCTTACGCGTACGCGGAGTGGTCCGCGCACCTGTCCGGGGCAGCCGGGTCGCCTGCGTGCCGCCGACGCCCTCCGCACCGCCCTTCGTGCCTCCGCCCTGCGTACCGCCCGCAGGCGACTGGTACGCCTGGGGCGGGTGGTAGGGCCCCGTCTGAGCCGCCGCGGGCTCACGCTCGCCGGGCAACGGCCCGGTCGCGTACCCCTCGTACTGCGGCTGAGGTCCCCGAGTGTCCGTCACAGTGCCCCCTTGGGAGTCCGTGGCAGAGCCACGGGCACCGTTCGCTCCAGATCCGGAAGCGGCCGAACCGGCGCCCGTGGCTCCACTCACGCTCTACTCCTCGTGCTCCCCGGCCGAAGGCTCCGTGCCCTCGACTGTGCCCTCGACCACGTTCTCGGCATGGGCCTCGACCGTGGCGCCTTCGGCCTCATCGGTCCCGTCGACCTCTTCGGCCTCACGACCGGCCTCGGCGTTGCGCGCGATACCGACGACGGCATCGCGCTTGCCCAGATTGATCAGTTGGACGCCCATGGTGTCACGGCCCGTCTCCCTGACTTCATTGACTCGCGTACGAATCACGCCACCGCCGAGCGTGATGGCGAGGATCTCGTCCGCTTCCTCCACCACCAGCGCGCCGACGAGCGACCCGCGGTCCTCGACGATCTTGGCAGCCTTGATGCCCAGACCGCCACGACCCTGGACTCGGTACTCGTCGACAGCGGTGCGCTTCGCGTACCCGCCGTCGGTGGCAGTGAACACGAACGTACCGGGCCGGACAACATTCATCGACAGGAGTTCGTCGCCCTCGCGGAAACTCATGCCCTTCACGCCCGAAGTGGCACGCCCCATCGGGCGCAGCGCGTCGTCCGTCGCGGTGAACCTGATCGACTGCGCCTTCCTGCTGATGAGCAGCAGATCGTCCTCGGCCGACACCAACTCGGCGCCGATCAGCTCGTCGTCGCTGCCGTCCTGGGTCTCCCTCAGGTTGATCGCGATGACACCGCCCGACCGCGGGGAGTCGTAGTCCTTCAGCGCGGTCTTCTTCACCAGACCGCCCTTCGTGGCCAGGATCAGATACGGCGCGGCCTCGTAGTCACGGATCGCCAGGATCTGTGCGATCTGCTCGTCCGGCTGGAACGCCAGCAGGTTGGCGACGTGCTGACCGCGCGCGTCGCGGCCGGCGTCCGGCAGTTCGTACGCCTTGGCCCGGTAGACCCGGCCCTTGTTGGTGAAGAACAGCAGCCAGTGATGGGTCGTCGACACGAAGAAGTGGTCGACGATGTCGTCTTCCCTGAGCTTCGTGCCCCGCACGCCCTTGCCGCCGCGCTTCTGCGAGCGGTAGTCGTCCGTCTTGGTGCGCTTGACGTAGCCGCCGCGCGAGATGGTGACGACGATGTCTTCCTCGGCGATGAGGTCCTCGATCGACATGTCGCCGTCGAAGGGCACGAGCTTGGAGCGCCGGTCGTCGCCGAACTTGTCGACGATCGCCGCCAGTTCCTCGCTGACGATCTGCCGCTGCCGCGACGGCGAGGCCAGGATCTCGTTGTACTCGTTGATCTTCGCCTGGAGCTCGTCGTGCTCAGCGGTGATCTTCTGGTGCTCCAGCGCGGCCAGGCGACGCAGCTGCATCTCCAGGATCGCGTTCGCCTGGAGCTCGTCGATCTCCAGCAGGCCCATCAGGCCCTCGCGCGCGATCTCCACGGTGTTGCTGCGCCGGATGAGCGCGATGACCTCGTCGATCGCGTCCAGGGCCTTGAGCAGGCCGCGCAGGATGTGCGCCCGCTCCTCGGCCTTGCGCAGCCGGAACTTCGTACGCCGGACGATGACCTCGATCTGGTGCGCCACCCAGTGCCGGATGAACGCGTCGATCGACAGCGTGCGCGGCACCCCGTCGACGAGCGCCAGCATGTTCGCGCCGAAGTTCGACTGCAGATCGGTGTGCTTGTAGAGGTTGTTCAGCACGACCTTGGCGACCGCGTCACGCTTCAGCACAACGACCAGTCGCTGGCCGGTGCGCGAGGACGTCTCGTCACGGACGTCCGCGATGCCGCCGACCTTGCCGTCCTTCACCAGGTCGGCGATCTTCTGCGCGAGGTTGTCGGGGTTGGTCTGGTACGGAAGCTCCGTGACGACCAGGCACTGGCGGCCCTGGATCTCCTCGACCGCGACGACCGCGCGCATCGTGATCGAGCCACGGCCTGTGCGGTACGCCTCCTCGATGCCCTTGCGGCCCACGACCAGCGCACCGGTCGGGAAGTCCGGGCCCTTGATCCGCTCGATGAGAGCGTCCAGGAGCTCCTCCTGCGAGGCCTCGGGGTGCTCCAGGTACCACTGCGCGCCGGCGGCGACCTCGCGCAGGTTGTGCGGCGGGATGTTGGTCGCCATGCCGACCGCGATGCCCGCGGAGCCGTTCACCAGGAGGTTCGGGAAACGCGCCGGCAGGACCGTCGGCTCCTGGTTGCGGCCGTCGTAGTTGTCCTGGAAGTCGACGGTCTCCTCGTCGATGTCCCGGACCATCTCCATGGACAGCGGCATCATCTTGCACTCGGTGTACCGCATGGCCGCGGCCGGGTCGTTGCCCGGGGAACCGAAGTTGCCGTTGGAGTCCACCAGCGGCATGCGCATCGACCAGTGCTGTGCCAGTCGCACGAGCGCGTCGTAGATCGAGGAGTCGCCGTGCGGGTGGTACGTACCCATGACGTCACCGACGACGCGGGCGCACTTGTAGAAGCCCTTCTCGGGCCGGTAGCCACCGTCGTACATCGCGTACAGCACCCGGCGGTGGACGGGCTTCAGACCGTCCCTCACGTCGGGCAGCGCACGCGACACGATGACGGACATCGCGTAGTCGAGATAGGAGCGCTGCATCTCCGTCTCGAGCCCCACGGGCTCGACACGCATGCCGACGCCCGGGACGATGGGCTCCTCGTCGGGCATCACAGGGGTGTTCTCGTCGGCCATTGCTGGTCAAAGTCCTTTCGCGCTGCGGCTTGCTTGTACGGCCGACTCAGATGTCGAGGAAGCGGACGTCCTTGGCGTTCCGCTGGATGAACGAGCGCCGCGCCTCGACGTCCTCACCCATCAGCACCGAGAACAGGTCGTCGGCCTGCGCCGCGTCGTCCAGAGTGACCTGGCCCAGCACACGGTGATCGACGTCCATCGTGGTGATGCGCAGCTCCTCGGCGTTCATCTCGCCGAGACCCTTGAAGCGCTGGATCGAGTCTTCCCTGATCCGCTTGCCGTTCTGCTTGCCGAGAGCCACCAGGGCGTCGCGCTCACGGTCCGAGTATGCGTACTCGAAGTCGTCGCGGCCCCACTTGATCTTGTAGAGCGGCGGGCGCGAGAGATACACGTGCCCGGACTCGACCAGCGGCCGCATGAAACGGAACAGGAAGGTCAGCAACAGGGTGTTGATGTGCTGGCCGTCGACGTCGGCGTCCGCCATCAAGATGATCTTGTGATAGCGGAGCTTCTCGATGTCGAAGTCCTCGTGGACCCCGGTACCGAAGGCCGAGATCAGCGCCTGGACCTCGGTGTTCTGCAGGATCTTGTCGATCCGGGCCTTCTCGACGTTCAGGATCTTGCCTCGGATCGGCAGGATGGCCTGGTACATCGGGTTACGGCCGGACTTCGCCGAACCACCGGCGGAGTCACCCTCGACGATGAAGATCTCGCACTTCGTCGGGTCGTTGGACTGGCAGTCACTCAGCTTGCCGGGCAGCGAGGCGCTCTCCAGGAGCCCCTTGCGCCGGGTGAGGTCACGCGCCTTGCGGGCCGCGACACGCGCCGTGGAGGCCGCGATGCCCTTGCGGATGATGTCGGCGGCCTCGTTGGGGTTCCGGTCGAACCAGTCCGTCAGCTGCTCGTGGACGACCTTCTGGACGAAGGTCTTCGCCTCGGTGTTGCCCAGCTTGGTCTTCGTCTGCCCCTCGAACTGGGGCTCGCCCAGCTTCACCGAGATGATCGCCGTCAGACCCTCGCGGACGTCCTCACCGGTGAGGTTGTCGTCCTTCTCGCGCAGCAGCTTCTTGTCGCGCGCGTAGCGGTTGACCAGTGAGGTCAGCGCCGCGCGGAAGCCCTCCTCGTGCGTACCGCCCTCATGCGTGTGGATCGCGTTGGCGAAGGAGTAGACCCCCTCCGTGTACTGCGTGTTCCACTGCATGGCGATCTCGGCCGAGAGGAGTCGTTCCTTGTCCTCGGCCTCGATGTCGATCACCGACTGGTGAATGAGGTCGCCCTTGCGGGAGTTCAGGTACTTGACGAAGTCGACGATGCCGTTCTCGTAGTGGTACGTGACCGTCCGGGTCGACTCCTCCTCGGGGGCGTCCACCACCTCGGCGCTGTCCGCACCGGCCGTGGCCTTCGCCGACTCCCGCTCGTCCGTGAGCTTGAGGGTGAGCCCCTTGTTGAGGAACGCCATCTCCTGGAAGCGGCGCGAAAGGGTCTCGAAGGAGTACTCGGTGGTCTCGAAGACGTCTCCGTCGGCCCAGAAGGTGACGGTCGTACCCGTCTCCTCGGTGGCCTCGTGACGGGCCAGCGGGGCCGTCGGGACACCGAGCTTGTAGTCCTGGGTCCAGCGGTAACCGTCGGTCTTTACCTCCACGGCCACCCGTGTGGACAGGGCGTTCACGACGGAAACGCCGACGCCGTGCAGACCACCGGAGACGGCGTATCCGCCGCCGCCGAACTTGCCGCCGGCGTGCAGCACGGTGAGGACGACCTCGACGGCCGGCTTGCCCTCGGACGGCACGATGCCGACCGGGATGCCGCGACCGTTGTCGATCACACGCACCCCGCCGTCGGCGAGGACCGTGACGTCGATGGTGTCCGCGTGCCCGGCCATGGCCTCGTCGACCGAGTTGTCGACAACCTCCTGCACGAGGTGGTGGAGGCCGCGCTCGCCGGTGGACCCGATGTACATACCGGGTCGCTTGCGGACCGCGTCCAGGCCTTCGAGCACGGTGATCGCGCTGGCGTCGTACGAGGCGGAGACCTCGCCGTGCTCACCGGCTGTGGACGGGATGTTCTCGTTGGGGTTGCCGGAATCGGCCACGAAGCGCCCTTTCTGGCACAGCACAGGCCGTTCTCCGGCAGGCGGGAGCGGCTGCGTCGTTCGGCTTGTATCGACGACTCCCGCGAGGAAGCGGGATTGTCCACCAGTCTACCGGTAGCGCTGACATGAATGGGGGTTTGCCGGTGCCTGAGTACGCATGTGCCGCCCTGAATGAGCGGCTGACGACTCCCCATATTCGGGAAGGGGCCCCGAGGGGCTCACGAGGGCTTTGCGCGCTTCGGGCTGTCAACCTCCCGCTACGGTGAGGGACGCCCCACATTCCTCGCGCGGACCGAATCAGCACATAGGCGCACGAAGCGGAAAGGCCAGGCCGTCGGGTAATCGGGGCAGAAGCGGCTGAACCGCCTCCGTGCCGTCTCCGGTCCGAGTCCGTGGGACATGGCCCCGTATGAGGAAAAGCCCTGCTCAGCCGTAGGTGTCGCCCGGGCCCTTGCTCCCCGGAGTCCGCAGGGGGCCGAATCTGCGCTCCGGACCACCAGGACCGAGTACCTTGATCATCCGTACCGTGCCGTGGCCCAGATCCGTGTTCAGCCGGGCCACCAGCTGAGGCGCCAGCAGCCGCAGCTGGGTCGCCCAGGCCGTCGAATCGCACTGCACGGTCAGGACCCGCTCGGCCGGGTCCTCGTCGTAACGCACCGGCACACAATGATTGGCCAGATCGTCACCCACGATCTGCGGCCAGCGGCCCATCACGCCGCCGACGGCCGCCGGGGTCTCCCACCCCCGCTCGGTGATCAGCCGGTTGATCGCCGACCCCAGCGGCAACGGATCACGGCCGTCGGACCGGGCACCCGACCGCAGACCGCCACCTCGCCTCGCCTGCTTCTTCTGCTGCGCCGCGGCACCCCGGGCACGTGCCTGCTCCTTCGCCGCCCGCAGCGCCACACGCGCCAGGTCCACCCCCGAGACGTCGGGCTTCACCGGCCCCGGCGTGGGTCCCCCCTGCTCGACAGAAGCGCTCACAGCCGCTCCACCGCCCCGGCGGACACCGCGTACCTCGCCCCTGCCAGTACGCCCGGTACGTCGTCGTCCACGGCGGCCGTCACCAGCACCTGCTCGCCGGGGGCCACCAGCTCCGCCAGCCGCTCGCGACGGCGCGCGTCCAGCTCGGCGAACACGTCGTCGAGCACCAGCACCGGCTCGTTGCCCTCGCTGCGGAGCAGGTCGTACGAGGCGAGTCTGAGCGCCAGGGCGTACGACCAGGACTCACCGTGGCTCGCGTATCCCTTCGCCGGCATGCCGCGCAGGCCCAGCACCAGGTCGTCACGGTGCGGACCGACCAGCGTCACGCCGCGCTCGATCTCCTGTTTGCGTGCCTGCGCCAACGCGGCCATCACCTGCTCGTACAGCTCCTCGCGACTGCGCGAGGGCTCCACATCGGCGCCGACCGAGCTGCGGTACTCCAGCGCCACCGGACCACCGCCGGGGGCGACGTCCGCGTACGCCTTGTCCGCCAGCGGCTGCAGGGTCGCGATCAGATCGAGCCGCTGCGCCAGCAGCTCCGCCCCCACCTGGCCCAGGTGCTGGTCCCACACGTCCAGCGTGGACAGATCCATCGAACGCCCGCCGTGCCTACGGGCCATGGCGGCGGACTTCAGCAAGGTGTTCCGCTGCTTCAGCACCCGCTCGTAGTCGGAGCGGACACCGGCCATGCGCGGGGAACGCGCCGTGATCAGCTCGTCCAGGAAGCGCCGGCGCTCACCCGGATCCCCCTTCACGAGGGCCAGATCCTCCGGGGCGAACAGCACCGTCCGCACTATCCCCAGGACGTCACGCGGCCTAACCTGCGACGACCTGTTGATACGAGCCCGATTGGCACGGCCCGGATTGAGCTCCAGCTCGATCAGCTGCGAACGCTCGCCCTGGGTGACCGCCGCCCGCACGACGGCGCGCTCCGCGCCCATCCGCACCAGGGGGGCGTCGGACGACACCCGGTGGCTGCCCAGCGTGGAGAGATAGCCGACCGCCTCCACCAGATTGGTCTTGCCCTGGCCGTTGGCCCCCACGAACGCGGTGACGCCCGGGTCGAGAGGAACCTCGACCCGGGCGTACGAGCGGAAGTCGGCCAGCGAGAGATGCGTGACGTGCATGGTCGCCGACCCTTCCGACTGCGTGCTCTGCTGTGTGCCGTTGTGCCGCGGGCCGCCTGCTCCCGCGGGCCCGCCGGTCCTACTTCTTGTTCTCGACCGCGTGGCCACCGAACTGGTTGCGCAGCGCGGCGATCATCTTCATCTGCGGCGAGTCGTCCTGGCGCGAGGCGAAGCGCGCGAACAGGGACGCGGTGATCGCGGGAAGCGGCACCGCGTTGTCGATGGCGGCCTCGACCGTCCACCGGCCCTCGCCCGAGTCGGCGGCGAAGCCTCGGAGCTGGTCGAGGTGCTCGTCGTCGTCCAGCGCGTTGACCGCCAGGTCGAGCAGCCAGGAACGGATGACCGTGCCCTCCTGCCAGGAGCGGAAGACCTCGCGCACGTCGGTGACGGAGTCGACCTTCTCCAGGAGCTCCCAGCCCTCGGCGTAGGCCTGCATCATGGCGTACTCGATGCCGTTGTGGACCATCTTGGCGAAGTGGCCGGCGCCGACCTTGCCCGCGTGGACCGAACCGAAGTCGCCCTCGGGCTTGAGCGCGTCGAAGACCGGCTGGACCTTCTCCACGTTCGCGGTGTCGCCGCCGTACATCAGGGCGTAGCCGTTCTCCAGGCCCCAGACGCCACCCGAGACGCCGCAGTCGACGAACCCGATGCCCTTGATGCCCAGCTCGACGGCGTGCTTCTCGTCGTCGGTCCAGCGGGAGTTCCCGCCGTCCACGACGACGTCGCCCGGGGAGAGCAACTCGGCCAGCTCGTCGATGGTGGACTGGGTCGCGGCACCTGCCGGGACCATCACCCACACGACGCGCGGGCCCTTGAGCTTGCCCACAAGCTCTTCGAGGCTGTGGACATCGGCAACGTCCGGGTTGCGGTCGTAACCGATGACCGTGTGCCCTGCGCGGCGAATGCGCTCGCGCATGTTGCCGCCCATCTTGCCGAGGCCGACGAGACCGAGCTCCATCAGAGATTCCTTACGCGTTGTGCCGATTCGTACCCAGGACCGAGCCTACGCCCGGCCGGGCCGGCCCGGCGGGGTGCAGCACGGTGGGCCCGCTCTGCGCTGAGCACGCCCGCCGGAGACTGCCATGACAGGAACGACCGCCGGATCAGCCGGAGAGGCGGACCGGCATGATCAGGTACTTGTACGAGTCGTTCGCCTCGGCGTCGACGGCCGCCCGGCCGCTGAGCAGGGCCGGCTTGGTCGACGTCGTGAAGGAGAGCTGGGCGACCGGGGAGTCGATCGCGCTGAGCCCGTCCAGCAGGAAGGTCGGGTTGAAGGCGATCGAGATGTCGTCGCCATCGAGCACGGCGTCCACGCGCTCCACAGCCTGTGCGTCGTCGCTGGAACCCGCCTCGAGGATCAGCACGCCCTGCTCGAAGCTGAGCCGCACCGGGGTGTTCCGCTCGGCGACGAGGGCCACACGCTTGACGGCCTCGACGAACGGCGCGGTCTCGATGACCGCGACCGAGTTGAACTCGGTGGGGAAGAGGGTGCGGTACTTCGGGAGGTCGCCCTCCAGCAGCCGCGTGGTCGTGCGGCGGCCCGCTCCCTCGAAACCGATGAGCCCCTCGCCCGCGCCCGAGCCTGACAGCGCCAGGGTCACCGTGTCACCGCTGGTGAGCGCCTTGGCGGTGTCCAGGAGCGTCTTGGCGGGCACCAGGGCCACGGCCGAGGCGTCGGGGTTCTCCGGCTTCCACAGGAACTCACGGACCGCGAAGCGGTAACGGTCGGTGGAAGCGAGGGTGACGGTCTCGCCCTCGATCTCGATCCGGACGCCGGTCAGGACCGGGAGGGTGTCGTCACGTCCGGCCGCGATGGCGACCTGTGCCGCCGCGGAGGCGAAGACCTCACCGGGGACGGTGCCCGTGGCCGTCGGCATCTGGGGCAGTGCCGGGTACTCCTCCACGGGCAGGGTGTGGAGGGTGAACCGCGAGGAGCCACAGACCACCGTGGCCCGCACACCGTCGGTGGAGATCTCCACCGGCCTGTTCGGCAGGGCACGGCAGATGTCGGCGAGCAGCCGGCCGGAGACGAGCACCGTGCCGTCCTCCTCGACCTCGGCGTCCACGGAGACCTTGGCCGAGACCTCGTAGTCGAAGCTCGAGAAGCTGAGGGCGCCGTCCTCGGCCTTCAGCAGAAGGCCCGCGAGAACGGGCGCCGGCGGACGGGCCGGGAGGCTGCGGGCCACCCAGGCCACCGCCTCCGCGAGTACATCGCGCTCCACCCGGATCTTCACCGGAACCGCCTCCTGCTGTTGCTCGCTCGCCCTGCTGGCCTTCGTCGTCTGATCGGGGCTCCCTGCCGAAGGGCTGGGGAGGCCACCGGGGTCCAGTCTGACGTACGGCACCGACACTCGTTGCTGCTCGGGGTCAAGTCGCGCCAAGAGGTCCGCCGAGCTCGCCGCTCGAGTTGTGCACAGGCCCCACTTCGAAGCGGATTCCTGGCTAACTCTGAGTGGTAGTAGTAGTAGGCCCTGTGGAAACCGTGGATAACGTCGTTTTCCCAGGTCAGACCCGGTTTTTTGTCCACCGACCCTGTGGGTGGCACCGGTGGACAACCAGGCGTTTCTGTGGACACGCGAAAGTTCTGCACACCCGATGCACAGGGCAGGGTGACTTCTCCCCAGGGCTGTCCCCAGCTTTACCCACGTTCCCCACAGCCCAACCCGGGTCCCTTGTGTGACGCCTTTCACTCTCGACAGTGAAAGCGGGTGTTGGGTTGCCGAACAGTGGACAGAGGTGTGGAGAAGCTGGGGACAACTAGGACACGCCTGTGGGTCGACGGTGGACAACGTCCCCCCGGCCCTGTGGACGGAATATCTGTCCACAGGCTGTGGATCATCGTTGACCACAAATCCCCAGGCATGTGACCTGGTCTGATGGAGTATCGGCAGTCGGCCCTGTGGACGCAATATGGACAACTTCGCAGTCCCCAGGCTGTGGACGCCGGATTCCTCGGTGTTCTGTGGAGAAGGGCTGGTCCGAGGCACGGATTCGAACACCGCGCACGGCCTCAGCCGCTTCTGGGGCCGCTGCATGAGCGGCATCGGACGTGCGGAGTGGCCCCAGGAACGCCCCGAGGGACGCCGCACGCCCGATCCCGGAGCCTGTTTCCGGCAGCCCTCACGCAGACGGGCGCCCCAGGAGGACGACGTACGGTCCTCCGGGGCGCCCGGGGCGCGATGTGCGGCGGTCCTGGCTGCTGTGGCCGCCTCAGCCGTTCTTGATGCGGTTGGTGAGCTCGGTGACCTGGTTGTAGATGGAGCGCCGCTCCGCCATCAGCGCGCGGATCTTCCGGTCGGCGTGCATCACCGTGGTGTGGTCGCGCCCACCGAACTGGGCACCGATCTTGGGCAGGGAGAGATCCGTGAGTTCGCGGCACAGATACATGGCGATCTGGCGCGCCGTCACCAGGACGCGGCTGCGCGAGGATCCGCAGAGATCCTCCACCGTCAGTCCGAAGTAGTCCGCGGTCGCGGCCATGATGGCCGGCGCGGTGATCTCGGGGGCCGTGTCCTCGCCGCCCGGGATCAGGTCCTTGAGCACGATCTCGGTCAGGCCGAGGTCCACCGGCTGCCGGTTGAGGCTCGCGAAGGCGGTCACGCGGATGAGCGCACCCTCCAGTTCGCGGATGTTGCGCGAGATGCGGGAGGCGATGAACTCGAGTACCTCCGGCGGGGCGTTGAGCTGCTCCTGCACGGCCTTCTTGCGGAGGATCGCGATGCGCGTCTCCAGCTCCGGAGGCTGCACATCCGTGGTGAGCCCCCACTCGAACCGGCTGCGCAGCCGGTCCTCCAGGGTCACCAGTTGTCTCGGCGCCCGGTCCGAGGACAGCACGATCTGCTTGTTCGCGTTGTGGAGCGTGTTGAAGGTGTGGAAGAACTCCTCCTGCGTCGACTCCTTGCTCGCCAGGAACTGGATGTCGTCGACCAGGAGGATGTCCACGTCGCGGTAGCGCTTGCGGAAGGTGTCGCCCTTGCCGTCGCGGATCGAGTTGATGAATTCGTTCGTGAACTCCTCGGAGCTCACGTACCGCACCCGGGTGCCCGGGTAGAGGCTGCGCGCGTAGTGCCCGATGGCGTGCAGCAAGTGGGTCTTGCCGAGCCCCGACTCCCCGTAGATGAAGAGGGGGTTGTACGCCTTCGCGGGGGCCTCGGCGACGGCGACCGCCGCGGCGTGCGCGAAGCGGTTGGACGCCCCGATCACAAAGGTGTCGAAGAGGTACTTCGGATTCAGCCGGGCGTGCGGCTCGCCGGTTCCGGGCGGAGGCGCGGACTGCGTGCCCATGGGGCCGCCGCCGCTGTTCCGTCCGGTCCCGGGGGCGTCCTGGCGGCGTTGGTCCTGCGGATCGTGGCGTTCGCGGCCGTCCCTCGGCTCGTAGCCCTGGTGCTCGGGCGGCTGCGGGCGGTAGTCGTGCTGCGGCTGCTGGGAGCGCTGGCTCGCGTACGGGTCGCGGTCCTGGTACCCGCCGTGCCGCGGCTGCCAGGAGAGGTCCTCCTGGGTGCGCGGCCAGGCGCCGGGCTCGGGGCGGTGCTGCTGGTAGTCCGGATAGGCGGGGCGGGCCGTGGGCATGCCGTCGTCGGAGGGCCTGGCGCCGTAACCGTCGTACCCGTCGTTGCGCGAAGGCTCGTCGTGCTGCGGCCCCTGGTAGCGGTGGGACTGCTGTCCCTGGTGGGGCTGGTGCATCGGGGGCGCGGGCGGAGCCGGGGGCTCGCCGGCGGAATCGTCGACAGTGATCGCGATCCGGATCGGGCGGCCGCACTCACGGGTGAGGGTCTCGCTGATCAACGGTGCGAGGCGGCCTTCGAGGACACGCTTGCCCCACTCGTTGGGTACGGCCAGCAGTGCGGTGTCGGCGACGAGTGCCAAGGGCTGGCAGCGCTCGATCCACTGCTTGTCCTTCGGCTCGATGCCCTGCTGACCCTCCCCGAGGAGTTGTTCCAGCACTCGCGGCCACACTGCGGCAAGATCGGCAGGTACGTCAGCCACAAGGCACGCTCTCTCGCATGTCCCACGAATGTGCACTTCTCGGGACGGGATGGGTCGGGTCGGGTGAGGCCCGGCAGGCAGGAAGGAAAAGAACCGGAGTTCAGCCACGGTAGTCAGGCCGACCCGCACGGTTCAAGTTGTTGTCCACAGGCTGTGTACAGAACGGGGTGGTGCGAACCCGGTTTGACCGGATGGCGTAGCCGCGATTACCGTGACCAGGTCGAGTTGTCGATGGCTGCTGCCGCCTGCCTCCGATGGGCAAAGATCACGATCTGTGATTGTGAAGCGGTGCACTAAGGCGTTTACGCGAGTTCCTCGTGGGCGCACGGTGACAGCCAGGCGATGTCCCGCCAACACACGAATCATTTCTGGAGCCCCCGAGTGAGCAAGCGCACCTTCCAGCCGAACAATCGTCGTCGCGCCAAGACCCACGGCTTCCGCCTGCGGATGCGTACCCGTGCCGGCCGCGCGATCCTCGCGAACCGCCGTGGCAAGGGCCGCGCCAACCTGTCCGCCTGATCGCGGCCAGGTCATGACGTGCTGCCTACCGAGAATCGGCTGAGGCGGCGCGAGGACTTCGCAGCCGCTGTACGCCGGGGACGTCGGGCCGGACGCCCGCTACTCGTCGTACATCTACGCAGCGGTGTTACGGACCCGCACGTGACAGGGGAGAGTGCTCCCCCGCCGCGTGCGGGTTTCGTTGTCAGCAAAGCAGTGGGTGGAGCGGTCGTTCGCACCGCGGTGAAGCGGAAGCTTCGCCATCTGGTCCGCGAGCGGCTCGCTCAGCTGCCCCCCGGTAGCCTTGTTGTCGTACGAGCGCTACCCGGATCGGGTGACGCCGACCATGCACAGCTGGCCCGAGACCTGGACGCCGCCCTTCAGCGGCTGCTGGGAGGGGGTGCGCGATGAAGTACCCGCTACTGGCTCTGATCAAGCTGTACCAGTGGACGATCAGCCCGCTTCTCGGGCCTGTCTGCCGCTACTACCCGTCGTGTTCCCACTATGGATATACGGCGATCGACCGGCACGGTGCGATCAAGGGAACAGCGCTGACCGCCTGGCGCATCCTGCGATGCAATCCGTGGTCACCCGGCGGCGTGGATCACGTACCGCCACGCAAACGTCCGCGTTGGCATGAACTGCTGCGCAGCTGTGTGCGTGGCGGCAAGGGCGGGGACTCCACCGCCGATGTGCCTTCCGGGGGGTCGGTCTCCGAACCCCTGAGCCCGGCCACAGAGACCTCGCCCAAAGCTCAAGGAGCCTGATTAGTGGACACGATTGCCAGTCTGTTCAGCTTTATCACCACACCTGTTTCGTGGGTCATCGTCCAGTTCCACAAGCTGTACGGAGCGCTCTTCGGCGATGACACGGGGTGGGCCTGGGGCCTGTCCATCGTGTCCCTGGTCGTCCTGATCCGGATCTGTCTGATCCCGCTGTTCGTCAAGCAGATCAAGTCGACCCGGAACATGCAGGTGCTCCAGCCGAAGATGAAGGCGATCCAGGAGCGCTACAAGAACGACAAACAGCGTCAGTCCGAAGAGATGATGAAGCTGTACAAGGAGACGGGCACCAACCCGCTCTCCTCGTGCCTTCCCATCCTGGCGCAGTCCCCGTTCTTCTTCGCCCTGTACCACGTGCTCTCGGCCATCGCCTCGGGCAAGACGATCGGCGTCATCGACCAGCCGCTTCTGGACAGTGCCCGTCAGGCGCACATCTTCGGCGCTCCGCTGGCCGCGAAGTTCATGGACAGCGAAGAGAAGGTCCAGGCGCTCGGCGCCTCGCTGACCGACGTCCGCGTCGTGACCGCGATCATGATCGTGATGATGTCCGCCTCGCAGTTCTTCACGCAGCGCCAGCTGATGACGAAGAACGTCGACCTCACGGTCAAGACCCCGTACATGCAGCAGCAGAAGATGCTGATGTACATCTTCCCCGTCATCTTCGCCGTCATGGGCGTGAACTTCCCCGTCGGTGTCCTCGTGTACTGGCTGACCACGAACGTCTGGACCATGGGTCAGCAGATGTACGTGATCAACCAGAACCCGACGCCGGGCAGCAAGGCGCAGGACCAGTACCTGGGCCGCCTGCTGAAGAGCGTGACCGCTCATGGCGAGGTGCGTGGCAGGACACGGCGCAACACCGTCAAGCGGATCGTTGCCAAGGGCCCCGACCGTAACGACATCGAGCGCAAGTTCATCACCGGTCTGGCCAAGTTGGGTCTCGCCGCCCAGGAGGACGGCACGGTCGCGAAGAGTGAAGCCGCCATCCTCGAGGCCGAGGGCGGTGCCGCGGCCAAGCGGCAGCAGCCCAAGCGTCAGACCAAGGCGAAGCGTCACACCGCTGCCACGCATTCCGGCACGGCGAAGGACTCCGGCTCCACCGACTCGGAATCCAAGACCTCGCTGGAGAAGCGGGACGCATCGCAGGACGACAAGCCGAAGCCGGCGGGCAAGTCCGCCGCGTCCGGCTCCTCACGCCAAGCCAAGTCCGGACAGCGCAAGGGCCCGCAGCGGCCCAAGCACCCGTCCAAGAAGTAAGAAGGAGTCCATCCGTGACGGAAGGCACCACCACCACGGCCGCTGAGGGCAGCGACACTCTGACCCGCCTTGAGCAGGAGGGGGAGATCGCGGCTGATTACCTCGAAGGCCTGCTCGACATCGCCGACCTCGACGGTGACATCGACATGGATGTGGAGGCGGACCGGGCCGCGGTCTCCATCATCAGTGAGTCTGCGCGTGATCTGCAGAAGCTTGTGGGCCGCGACGGTGAGGTGCTGGAGGCGCTGCAGGAACTGACGCGCCTGGCCGTTCACCGTGAGACCGGTGACCGTAGCCGTCTGATGCTGGACATCGCCGGCTTCCGTGCCAAGAAGCGTGAGGTTCTGGCCGCGCTCGGTGCCAAGGCCGCGGATGAGGTCAAGAGCTCGGGCGAGCCGGTGAAGCTGGAGCCGATGACGCCGTTCGAGCGCAAGGTCGTGCACGACGCGATCGCGGCAGCGGGTCTGCGCAGCGAGTCCGAGGGCGAGGAGCCGCAGCGCTTCGTCGTCGTTCTCCCGGCCTGACCGGATCCTTGTACGATCGGCCCCGTCTGTTCGCAGGCGGGGCCGATCTTTGTCAGCCTGATAGTCAGCGTGCTAGTGCGGTACGGAAGGACGGTCCCCGTGACGGAGGAAGCAGAGCTCCCTCAGGCGCCCAAGGAGGCGCAGGCGGTATTCGGTGAGTTCTTTCCAGAGGCTGTCAGGTACGCGGAGCTGCTTGCGGATGCGGGCGTCAAGCGAGGGCTGATCGGTCCTCGCGAGGTGCCCCGCCTGTGGGAACGCCACCTGCTGAACTGCGCGGTCCTCTCGGAGGTGGTCCCGGCAGGTGTCACGGTGTGCGATGTGGGCTCGGGCGCGGGCCTTCCCGGCATTCCCTTGGCACTGGTACGCCCGGACCTGAAGATCACGTTGCTCGAGCCGCTGCTGCGTCGCACGAACTTCCTTCAGGAGGTGGTCGAGCTCCTGGGGTTGGATCATGTGACGGTTGTCCGAGGCCGGGCCGAAGAGGTGCTGGGGACACTGCAGCCCGTGCATGTGGTGACCGCCCGGGCGGTGGCCCCGCTGGACCGGCTGGCCGGATGGGGTGTGCCTCTGCTCCGCCCCTACGGAGAGATGCTGGCGTTGAAGGGGGGCACGGCCGAAGAAGAGATTCAGGGAGCTCGTGCCGCTCTCAGCAAGCTGGGCGTGGTGGAGACCGAAGTGCTCCACGTCGGTGAGGGCCTGGTCGACCCTGCGTCCACGGTAGTGCGTGTAGTTGTCGGGGAGAGTCCGGGCGGTGTGAGGTTCGCCGCAAAGCGGGCCAAGGCCGCACGCGTGGGCCGGACGCGACGGCGTCGATGAGAGAGGGCTCAGCGCATCCGCTTGCACCTGGTTTTGGTGCGCTTGAGCCTCCTTTGTAGTGATGCTCCATGCAAGCTGCGATATGCACCGCCTGCGGAGTGTCGGGAGCCTGCCGCTGTGCTGCAGGGGCATCGTGTTTCACGTGAAACGTCGCTCTCTGCTGCAGGGAATCATCGGCCGCGGGGGGGGGGGGGGGGGGGCCCCGCCCCCCCCCCCCCCGCCCCCCCCCCCCCCCCCCCCACCCAAAACACCAAAGAAGCAAAAAACGACAGGAGTATGAGAGTGAGGTCTATTTG